>JAOTSC010000047.1 GCA_030247525.1 bacterium
ACTTTTCACTGCGACATCCCTCTTCTATTTTGGATCATTCCTTTTTATCTTTTTGATTCGCGTGCAAGAACCGCGAGTGGCTGTTCAGGAGGATCATTCGGGATGGAAGGACATTCGGCAAGGGCTATCCTATGCGGCTAAGCATCCAATTCTACTGCCGCTTTTTATCCTAACCGTCGCCGATAATTTACTCATCATGGGACCGGCAACAGTGGGTACCCCGATTTTTGTGAAACAAGAGTTACAGGGATCGGCGACCGCGTATGCGACAACGGAAGTGAGTTATGCGGTGGGGATGTTAACTGGGACGGGACTCATGCTCTATTTCGGAAAACGGTTCAAGCGGGGTAAACTCCTACTTTGGGGGATGTTTTTCGACGGTGTAACCTTCATTCCGATTTACTTCATCGATTCGTTACTGGCATTACAAATCACATTTGTTGTTCATTCGATTGCTATTCCGTTTTTAATAGTACCACGGGCGGCAATCATTCAGACTATTGTACCGGAAAATATGACTGGACGCATCTTTGCATTGATTAATCTGGCGGTTGTCGGTGTCACAGCTATTTCGGCGGGAGTAACGGGGATAGCGGTGGAATCGTTTGGAGTCCGGGTGGTGTTTGCCGCAATCGGAATCGGCGGGGGGATTTGTGGTGTAATTGGGTTGTGGTTTGCCCGTCAACTCCGAGAAACGGCGTGAGATTGCTCACATAAGTATCCAACTAATTATAAAAATATCAACGTATCTCTATTGTATCTGTCGAAATTCTGTTATACTATTAGTGTTCGCATCGAATATTGCTACAATGGTTGTTAGCGTACGCGCCGTAGAGTAATCGACTCAACTTTGACTTGAAAACTACTTTGCTTTCGGAAGCTTGATTCCTGAGACGGCAAAATCACGAAGACCTAAACAAGGAGAAAACGAATGAAATTATTACGTCTGGTATTCCTCGCATTGGCGTTGACCGCAGCATTAGCATTCACCGGTTGTGGTGAATCCGATGACGATCCGCTTTCACCGAGTAATGCCCCCGTCGCACCGACCGGCTTGACGATAACAGCGACAAGCTCATCGGTTCATGTAGTTTGGACTGCCGCCACCGACGCCGATTCGATTTTAATCGAACGCGCTGAAGGCGCAGCCAGCACAACATTTGCGACGATCGCCCGGTTAGTGGGAACAGCATCTTCCTACCACGATATGAACATCATGACGGCGACAACGTACCGTTACAAGGTTACTGCAAAGAATTCGGTGGGCAACACCTCCAGTAACATCATGAATGCGACCACGTTAAGCGTTGCGACTTGGCAGTCGGATAGCGACAACCAGTACGACGGTAATTACTTCATCGCGGCTTACAATGATACCGATTCCGCGATGGTAGCAAAAGTAATCCCGAATCATACCGGAAAACTTCTCAAGGTTAAAGTCATGTTCGGGAATTGGAATGCGGGTGGCGTTTTTCAAAAGACGAACGTTATTGTTAAGGTTGTTACCGGTGCGATCAATGGAACCGCCGTATATACAACAACTGTCAACGCTAATGACATCGTAACAAATGGTACCGGCAGCTTCAACTGGCAAGAATTTGATTGCTCTGCATCAAACATCACGATTACCAGTGGAACCAATTTCTGGGTAACCGTAACACCGGTGTTTACCGATTTCACATCCAGCAGCACCCAAAGGATGTATATTTCGTCCGAACAGAATTCCCCATCGACCAACCCAGTGGAGACTTGGGTTCTTAGTCGTGATGGATCTTCAAGCCGGATAACGGATATGGACGTAGCAATCAGCGCCATTGTCGAGTACTAAGATTCCGATACATTTGAGTTGATGTATTTTTCATATATCGACTCGATGGAGTTAAATAGGGGCGTAACACTACGCCCCTATTTCTTTTTCGGTAGGACAGACACTCTTAAAACCTTTGATTTAATCATTGTCTTGTTTTTGTGAGGAACGAAGGTCGCAACCTTGTGCGACCGCAGTGACGTGGCAATCTCAAAAGGCAGACTATGGTAGCCGCGGGCTTTAGCCCGCGTTTTCCCGAAATGACACTCCTGCGCGGGCTAAAGCCCACGGCTACCCTGTAATGAGACAGTTTACTGTGTATCAAAACTACTGAATGGCAAAACTCACCGATACCACCGCCATAATTTCCTTCTCTTTCGTTGAGGTGTCGTACATCCCGTAATCGGAGACCTCATTAGAATTCCGTCGCGTTACTTGAAACACCCCCACTTTTGCATTCCGGATCGAACCGACTTTATTGCCAGTGCCTAAAGCAATTCGCTCGGCACGCAACTTGGCGTCTTTGGTCGCATCGGTCAACAAATCAAGCCGGTACTCATTCAATTTAATCACCAAGTACTCGAGCGGATACGATTCGAGCGGTAATCCCTCTAAAATCAGATCATTCGCTTTTTGGGCTATCGCTTCCATTTTCACCAAATCACCGGAGCGCACTTCAAATTGCAGCATCATCCGATAGCCGTTCACCTTCCCGGTTTCACCACCATCGCGGGAGAATTGGTACAGCGTTATCGTTTGCGGCGAACGAAAACTATATGCCGAATCGGGCAACCCCTGTTGCTGGAAAAACGCGCTCAGCTGTTCTTGATACTTTTTGTATTGCCGGTAGGTGTCGCTGAGTTGAGAACCAGTAGCATTTACGCTGCCGCGCCACACGACATAATCAGAGACAACCGGCTTGCGGGCAGAACCGGTAACGGTTATCGATTCGCTGGTTGTACGAATACTGGAAATTCCACCGGATATGATGGAAGCGCAGATAATAGCGACTACCGAAACTATCACGATTGGTATCAAAGGAAAATTCGCTTTCTCACTCATCGTTACCTCACTTTTGGTTGTTTGCATAGTTATGTTTGGTTGCGGGATGAATCCGGAACACCGTTTCGTCGACGTCGATGGGGAGTTTCGGGTAGGGTGACGCTTCTACAATGATACGAACGGTTTTACGGACTTCAGCATTTACGACGATGATCCGCTTCCAGTGTTCCCGTCGAATCGGAGCGGGGAGTAGGAGTTCGCAATTGGGATGAGTCGGCACATCGGGGGGGAATGGTTGTTCTTCCTGATAGTGCTGCTCATGTTGCGGTCTTGTTATGTCAAGTACTTGTTTGGCAAAACAGTTTTGCAGTAGTTCGGTGTGTTGCTTGCCATTCTCTACGGATAACAACTCTGCATCCTTAATAGCAGCGCCAAACGGTGCAATCGAAAAAGATTGCCATTCGAGTAGGGTTGGATCGAGTTCAATCGCAATCCACTCGTTACGCCAATTCTTTCCACTCAACCGAAAGAGATAGGAGGCAGGAATTCTACCAATCGCAACATTAACGGCATCGTTTAGCGATTGATGAAGATCGTAGCGGTTACGGTCGTGGATGTATCGCAATGCCCCGTCAAACCCATAGCGAGCCAGTAATCCTTTGTAGGAATCGACTGTGCCGAAACGGAGAATTTCCGGCAAATTCATCCGAAGATGCGTCGCATGCAGCAAGCGCAAGGCGGTTAATGGAGTTCGTTTTCGGAAAAGTGATTTGAGATAGGAGAACATTGTTGTCTCATTACCTCGAAAGATATTGCGATCTTATGCAGCGAAACAAGCAAAGTTCACTCGCTATGCAAACAACCCAGTATGGGTAATCAGAACGCAAAAATGCAAACAGGGGCGTCGAAGCGCCCCTTGCAAAATAGTGACATGATCAATGATGGCTTAGGGATTCGGAACCGTAATAGAGAGGTCATCGAATAGCACCGGTCCCGAGGTGGTCGTCCCATACAAACCTACCGCAATCGGAGTTGGATTGGAAAACGTGGTTGAGATGAGTCCCGACCAGATATCGACATCGTCGATTCGTACTAAAACATTGTTACCGTTGACTTCGCATTTTAGGTTGTAAGTCTGGTTAGGATAATAACTAACCCAATCACCGCCAAGATAGGAGGGCGTTCCGTTAATGGTCTGAATAACGTCCCACCTGCCGGTAAAGTAATCAAGTCCGATCAGTAAGTAATTACGCTCATCAAGAAACTTGGGCAAGAATGCGACCCGTCCGAAATCGTAACTGGTTGCCAAAACATTAACTTGGAATGTGCCATCGCCAAACTCTCGATCCAGCAATTGAAATCCGAAAGTCCCATAATTACTTCTTCCAATTACTTGCATTGCTTGATTCACCGAGTCCCAAGTAATTGAGTTGTAACCAGAGTACTCTCCTAAGCCAGCCAGCAATCCAATAAATTGCCAGTTGCCGGTAACTTCATCTTCGGAGAAATCGCTTTGATACAACAAGTTTGAATCAGGGATAATCGTGACTCTGGTCTCACCGATGGTTTGATGGGCGCGGTCGCTCACCGTTACCCGGATGGTATAATTACCGGTGATTCCAGGCGCTACCCATCTCACCGAGGGACCGCTGCCGAGGATTTGTCCGATGTTGGTCGACCACTGGTATGTCAGAAAATCACCATTCGGATCGTATGCGATACAGGATAATTGCGTGGTATCGTGTACCGATACTTGACTTGGTGTTACCCACACCCGCTCGATAATTGGCGGGTAATCGATAGTGCCGGATGGCAACACCCGTACTAAAACACTATCGCGTGTTGTATGAAAACTGTCGGTGACTGCGACACTGATGTAATACCTTCCCGTGTCAGGCGGTGCGATCCAGGTACATTGATTTCCCGATGCATGACGGATCTCACCGAAGCGCGCCGAAAAAGCAAAGGACAACAAATTGTCGTCGCCATCAGGATCGTAAGAATAAGCTACAATCGAGAGTGAATCGTTTTGTTCAACGGGATTTTGACTCGCTCGAACACTATCGATTTTCGGGGGGATATCCATCAATCCATGACGCAACACCGTTATTGTAACATGTGAAGAATCGGTATGATAATTATCATAAACATAAACGGTGAGCGTTGCCTGCAACGAACTTGCCGCACCGGAAATTACAGGTGCTACCCAACGGGTTTGATGGTCAGTTGTATCGATTATCTTTCCAACACTCGCAATCCAGTAAAACGATAACGAATCGTTGTCGGCATCGCGTGCGTAGGTGTCAAACCATAAGGTGTCCAGCACTTCACAGGAGTCATTTGAATAATCGATGCTATCGATAATGGGAGTGCGGTTAAACCAACCAAAAGGAAGCACATTCACTTCGATCGTATCGACATTCGTGTGCCAGCGGTCGCTAACCCAAACAAACAACTGATGCCTACCAGTATCCTGCGCTAACCAACGAACCTCAAATCCGCTGGTATCAAGCAATCCTCCCCGCGGTGCCATCCAGCGGTAACCGGTAATCGGATCGCCATCATCGTCGTTCGCGTTGCAGCGGAAAGTAACCGTATCGTTTACTTGAATTGTATCCGGCCAAAACTGAACCGAGTATATACTCGGAGGCTTATGTGTCTCATACGGCGTAACGCTTTCCGTTGTACACGACCAGAGTATGATTGCTGCGATTGCCGCAAACGAAATGGGAAACCAAATAGAACGTTTCATTCCGTTCAATCCTTTACAACAGTTATTACTGGGATACCGTCGGTTGCTCGACTGTAACAGCAGGTCCACCGGTTGTCACATCGAGCGAAATCGTAATGTTATCGCCGTTGCCAAGATCAGGGATAGTGAATCCGCAAACGCCGTGGGCTCGATCCCACGAAATGTTCTGTGGGTGATTACCAAGTACTTCCGCCGTTGCGTTGACAGTAGAGAAGTCATTCGATAAATAGACCTCGACGTAAATATCGCGCAATGGGATTTTTCCGCTGTTTGTTACGCTTATCCGAATACGACTGCGGGATACGATTTTTGCCGACACGCGAATATTCTGCCAACCGGCAAAGCGATCAATGACAGTACTAATCGACGAGCGCCAAACCCCCATCGAATCCATTTGTGACACAAGACGAGGTATCACTTCCTTTACATTGTTCCCATCGAGAGCGGGATCGATGATACCGAGGTACAAGCCACCGGCGTTCGCTACTCGCCGCAAGTCACTATTCATCGCTTTCGATAAATCATAGCCATTCTTCATATCCCGGTATTCATACCACTCCCGCATCGTGAGGACATACTTGGGAAATGTTGCAATTGGCGCTTTTCGGGAAAAAATCGACCACCAACCGCCGGCATTTACGATGGTGCTCGCAGGACCGTAATACCGGGGACTTGGATTGCCAAAGACAAATTTCAATTTGTGGCGAGCCGCCGCTTCGAGTGTTAATGCGTCATAATTCCAATCGGAAGTGAATAGTCCAACGGGTGGCTTGCCCGTCATCTGCTCGATCCGTTTCACTTTATAACTAACACTGTTGGTTTGGTCACTGAGACTGTGGCCAGCGAAACTCATGCCGGGACCGGCATCAATGACGATGTCCACCCCTCCGTAGGAGCCGCGATTCATCCCCGGTGGTTGAAAGTCTGCATCTAACATTAAATCGACATGGGCACCGCTGCTCCGTGCTAACTCCAATGTTTGTTGATAGTCTGCGGTTGCACTACGTCCTTCCAACAACATTGCGCCGCCAGCTTGGTACCCTTTCGGCCAAACTTGCACATTGATAAGTGGTTGACCATGCAGCCAAGCAATACTGTTGTGGAGAATCTGGTCGAAGAGATCGCTGTTATCTTTATTGTCCTGAACAATGTCCGGGGTAAAACTGTACCAGACAAACTTACCGCGCAGATAGCGGCCGTGCATGATCATACTGCCGGCACCCCAATCGGTATCGACTTTTTCCCGCCAGTAAGGTTTGAACCAGGTAGCATCACTCTCTACCCGGGTTGTCTCAACGGGATTCATCGTTACGCTACCGTTGTAAGTAAAGAATTCAAGGTGACTGCCGGGTGTTATCATGGCAGTAATCGGGCTACCACCATGTAGTACCATGCTAGTACCGCCAGCGGAATCGCGTACTTCCTCCGTGGTAATCGAACCTAATACTTGCTCAAGAAAGTCGAAACCCACCCAGTTTCCTGTTTCGTCACGACAGCCAACCGACCAACACATCAGGACATTACCACCATTTGCCAAGAAACGTTTTATCCCATCGCGCTCATCCATTGAAAGTAAAAGTGTGCCGGGCAGAATAAGGACCTCATACCCCGTCCAATTGCGGGTCAAATCAGGCTCTTCGATTATCTTGTACTTGATGTCGCGATTGAAAAGTGTTTCTTTCCAGTACTCAAGCATCGATGGCGTTTTATCACCCGCTTGTATCTCTTGCCATGCCTCGACAGTTGATCGCCCTTCGCGGCGTTTCACCCCTTTAGCATACCACAGCGTATCGACTAACGGCCAAAGATCGTTGCGTCCGGTATATGGCCATTCCGTGGTGTCATCTTTTACTAAGTGGAGGTATCGTTCTGTTCGCAACGGGTGAACCAATAAGGCTTGCGGCATTCCGCTCCAACCTTGCGGTACCGACGCGGCATTGTTACTGCTCGACCATAGCGAGAGTGAGAACTGGCCATAGATGTAATGCATGACTTGACTATAGCCCCACCATCCAACGACAAGGAGGAGGATAGTGAAAGTCACCATCCGCAACATGAAGAACCGGCTGCGGCTCCCGTGCTCGGAGGTTTGTTCGACATCCTTTTCGATGTCTTGCTTGGAAGGATGTTTCCGATTACTCACGGTACCTCACCTATTTCCAGTGATCATCCGGATTTTCAAACTCCGGCTTCGAGGGTCTTCCCCCCTTGTGTCCGGGATCATTATAGACATACTTACTCGCGGAATCCGTTTCGGGAACTCCAAGTAACGGCAACCCGCCAGGTTTGTCGCCGGTTTTTTTGGCGGTTTTCGTAGGTTGTAATCCGGCATACATCCGAACTGAAGTTCGGAACGCCTCCACATTTTCCTCTTCCGGCTCTGGTGCCGGAAGCGACGAACGCATCGGACTGGGAGCCCCGTAAATACCTGTATCGTGCTTATCGAAATCCAATGGCTTGCCGTCAGCAGTCAACAGGCTTTTCTCGGTTCGACGCGAGAAAAAGAAGTAGTATAACGCTCCGCCTAAAAAGATGGCTGCAATGATAAAAGCAAGTTTAAAAAACTTGAAAGGAAGATCACGCGTCTTCTGGTTATAAAGACCGCCGCTTCCTTTTACTAACAAGGCAGTAAAATCATCGTTTGCTTTGAGCTTGGGCAGATAAATCATATAGCAACTGTCGCGAACATCGTAGGTGCAGCTTTTCGAGATCGAAGCAAGCATCATTTGCTCTACGGGAATCGTGCGTGGTGCTGCTACCCGCAAAACGACATTCTCAACAGGCTTATCGCTGCGGTTCGTTATCATAAATTTTAACGACGAATCGGTTGCTAAAGTTGCGACCTGTAGTGCCTCGCGGGCTTTCATCCAGTTTGTTACTTCGCGGGTGGTCGCAATCCAGATGTTATCGTGTCTTTGTAATTCTTTAATCACTTGTTCGACAACCATCGTCAATTCAGGTTTCGACAGCATCTGGCTGTGGTAATTCAATCGGTACAAGCCGCGCATATCATGTATTCGTTCAAAATCTTTTATCATTATTGCAGACATCGTCGCCGCGTCGCTGATTTTGAACCGGTCTACTAAATCGTAATCGTCTAACTCCCCCTTCGGGTACGTGACCAATCCTTCTAATGAACCCGGCGAATCGGGACGCCAGCGGGGGTAGTCGCGGTCTGGAACATCATCGGCCATCAAGTAGTCGAGACCGGTCATCCGAACAGCGGTCATCGTAAACTGGTTATAGGATAACTCTGGTGGACGGAATCCCGTCGGACGTTCCGAAACTTTCGATACATATTCGATTGCACGCTTAAGTCGTTGGACTTGTTGATCGAGTGATTGTTCGCCGAACCGGTCGTGGGTGTCGCCATGTAAACCCAATTCACCACCGTTCTTCACCAGCCGTTTGATTACATCGGGGTGTTTCATCCCCTCTTCGACTAACAAATTGAAGGTCGTTTTTACGTTGTACTTCTCAAACAAGTTGATGATGTTTTCCACATTAGCGAACTGGTCTTCGATATCACCGTGGATGATAACCGCACTTTCGCGTCCTTTCGGCCAAGCCTCCACACCAACTGCCGATGCTCCCATTAGCCATTTAAACATCTGGTGAAACATGGGTTGATAGACTTCGCGGTTTATTGAATCGGCATGCATCCCATCGATGTTAGCACCGAACCAAACGACTCTTCCGCCTTGTGGCAACTCACGAACAATCAGTCCCGCTTCTCGTTTAATAATCGATGGATCGCGTTCGAAATAACCATCGGTCGACCAATATCCAGCGATGTCGCGTTTGCGATCGACATTTACTTTCATCGGAACCACGGTTGGTGATAGCCGTAGATAGTAACCGGGGGGAACGTTTAATGTAATCGGGGTTCCAAATCGTAATTGTAGAGCCGATGGTTTGCCAATTTCGATTTCAGTGTCGAGTGGTTCGGCTCCGAGTAGTTCCGCTAAATCGCGATAACCGCGCCAGCTTCCATCATTGTTGCGACAGGAAATCGCCCAAGTCGCTAATACGCCGCCACCGTTATTCAGAAAGCGTTTGACCTCCAGCCATGCTGCGGAATCGAGACAAACGGTTCCCGGTAAAATGATCAAGTCATACTTCCGCAAGTCGCCTAACAATGCATTTTCCGGTGCTTCGGTGATATTATAATAACCACCGAGTAACAGATCATTGCGAAATACAGCACCGTAGTTCAACGCCATTGTCGTATCGCCTTCGTTCATAAACCGCGAAGTAGCATTGGGGCGAACGAGCAACACCCGATTGTGCGTTTCGGCAGCGAATCCGGTTAGTGTGAACAATAATGCGGCAAGTATGGCAAATCTTCTCATTGCTTACTTCCAAGAAGGTGAAGTGTCGTTACCGGGAGTGGGATGCCGCGTGTCTTGACGACCCGGAGGCGTATACAACCGGGGTGACAATTGTGGCGGTTCCTCTTCGACGGGGGCCGGAAGAGCCGCTTCCGGGAAGTACCGGCCATCGCCTGCCTCGAATGTTTTCATAAATGCTTGCTGAGCCGAACTTAATGGTGGCAGCGCTGCTGCCGGTTGCCGCTGCTGAGGTGCCACCGGTTGCCGCGACGCCGGATATGCTAAATCGTCATAAGAGTTCGCCGGTTGTACAATCGGGGTTGGTTCTTCAACCGGTTTTTCGGCAATCGGTGCCAACGGCTGCAAAGGTGCCTTGCGACGCTCTTTTAGCCGGAAAACAACATATGACGCCACAGCCACGATAAAAGTGATAATCGTGATGATAAAAATGACTGTGGACAGAATCGGAATCAAATCCATTATTTTCTCCTACTCAAACGCTGCCGTGGATTTACCAGAGCGTTGAAAGCCAATTGCGCTCACACGCAAGATTGCGGAAGCCGTCCGCTTACTTTTTATTACAACCTGCCAACCCGTTCGAGTTTGCCCCAGCTCATCTTGATACCGAGCATCTCCTCGACCGTCGCCATCAGTTTTGCCATATCGATCAACTGAATGAAAAAGAATCGGTAAATTACCGCCAACGGTACTAAACGTAGTTGCTCTTTTTCCATTGCAACTGAGTGCATTGCTGCAATCGTGTCGAGAATCGTTAACTGCACCCACCAAAGCACAATCAACGGTGACATCCCCCAAATGATAGCAACAATGATGAAAAGCAAATTCGCCATGGTATTCATACCGGGCCATAAAACCGATTCGACGATCATTTGCCACATCGTTCCAACGACTCGCCAACCCGCACCAGGATGAAATAAATACTTCCGGTGCTTGCGTAGCGATTGTAAAATTCCGCGCGTCCAGCGATAGCGTTGCTTCAAGAGCTGTAGCAATTTTTCCGGCGCTTCGGTGTAACTGATAGCATAGGGTTCGTAATCGACCTTGTAACCATGTGTAATCAGTTTGAGGGTTAGGTCACAGTCTTCCGCGAAGGTATCGGCTTCCCATCCGCCAACTTCCACCAACGCGGTCTTTCGGAACAAGCCTATTGGACCGGGAATAATGTTCACCGATTGCAAAAATGCTTGAGCGCGCCGGGCGAGGTTTAATCCTTCGATATACTCCAGCGCTTGTAATCGGGTAAGCAGATTCACTCGGTTGACTACTTTCACATTTCCAGCGACTGCAGCGATTTTCGGATTCACAAAATGCCGCATTGCCATCCGTAATGTTTCCGGAGCCAATTTGCTATCGCCATCCATACAAACGACCACTTCGCCGGTTGCGTCGCGAGCGCCGTGATTCAACGCATGGGACTTCCCCTTGTTTACCTGGGTCAACACCTTGACTTCGACCGGTCCGTACACTCCTTGTTGTCGGCCTTGCATAGTGCGTGCGATCGCAAGAGTATCGTCTTTCGACCCATCATCGATAACAACGATTTCATAGTTAGGGTAATCAAGCGCCAGCAGCGATTGTACTGACTTTGCAATAACTGGTCCTTCGTTATACGCTGGTACTAAAACCGAAACTTTCAGTAAAGGGTACTCATATTCATCGCTTGCTTTTTCTCGCGAATGGTGCAGATACGAGAGAAAAATGAGCGATAAGTATCGCGCAATCAGTACGAACAAGAATAGCAATAACGATATAATCGAAACGTTTACGATGATGTTTGGCACCGAAAACTGCGAACGTAGTAAAATGATGTAAGTTGCAATGGTAATCGAGCCGAAAATGACCACTAGAATGGCGACAACAAAACCATACCCCCACTCTTTTGAGGTCGTTTTTACAGCGGCGTCGCCGCCGGTTACAGGTTCGATTTTTTCCGCTTCTTTTACTTTTCCGCTGGATTCCGGTACTTTTTCGCCGTTTATTTTTCCAGAGCCGTTTCCATTGATGGCTGGCTGCTCATCGGTCGGAGTCGACCTCGGAGTTTTTTGCCACCAGCGACGGCGCGGTTCGACATCGGTTGTTTGACTCATACCGTATTCCAATACTTAAAGGTTGATGACCGCAGATGCGGCGACGCCAGAATAACTATACTCGCCGTCCGTGCGAATTGTCCGTAAGTATGAGTAAGCAAGGCCAACATTAATCCGTTTGCTTACGCGCACATTCAATTCGCCACTCATGTTTTTGATCGCATCATTTGTCTTTTGAACCCGGCCGACACCGCCGCGGATTGTGTAGTACCAACGAGGAAAGGAGTTATGTAAATCGATCCAGCCACCTACTGTCGAGTAGTCTTTTGGCGCCCAATACCCAACCGCTTCTTTTTTCGCATCCACACTTTCAACGCGCCCTCCGAGCGTCAGATACGGCTTGAAAAGATAACCGGCTTCAAACCACATTTCGGTTCGGGTATTTCGATCAGAAATCTGTAACTGTGAAACTTCCCCCTCGGCTGTCCATTGCTTGTTAATTTCGTAAGTGCCAGCGACGCCGATTTTTTCCGTGGTTAACTCTTCGCCCCATGTCTGCAGTTCCTTGGTAGCACCAAGATCAAACATCGCTTCCTGCTTCGAGTAATAAGCGCGGCCAATGAATCCCACTAATTCGGGAACATCCTTGAAATTGTGACTTACGTCCAGCCGGATACCTTGTGCAACCTTCTTTTCAAATTGATAATTTCGATACTCGACTGAACCTTGTGTCAGTTTATCGAAACTGTATTCCAAGGCTCCGAAGCCAAACCAGCCAAGCTCACGGAAACCATCTTGCTCGGTTTCGGTGGTACCGGTTCCAATTTTCGCTTGGGTCCGAAGATTGAAACTAAACGTTGTAGCGGCTAATGCTTCACGCATAAAGAAATTTGAATTATCGGATAGTGTCCGGGCAGACGAAACAAATCCGCGGAACAATGGGCCATTAAGCGATTGCAATGCTTTACGGGCCTCCGATGAACGGGGGTTTAATGCCAATACCCGGTTGTAACTTTCATAAGCGGAGTAGACATCGCCTTTCCAGAAATAAGCGTTCGCGATGCCCATTTGGCATTCTGCCGATTCCGGATTCAATCGCAGAGCTCGCTCAAACTCACTGATCGCCCGCTCATTATCGCCGGACCAGGAAAGCACTTGGGCGTAGCGATAACGATACTCAAAATTCATCGGGTTTTCATCTGCCAAGGTGCGGTAAATATCGCCCGCTTCCCGGTACTGTTTTGCATCCGCTAAGATACTTGCTAACTCAATCTGCGTATCGGGATCGCTTCTTCTCCGTTCTAACACCAAGCGGTATTGGGCAACTGCTTCGGTTGCCTGTCCTGTCTGTGCCAGCAGTTTTGCATACTCAATCCGGGCATCGACATCGTCTGGCTTGAGTTGCACTTGCAATTTTGCTTGTCGGATTGCCTCTGTTTCCCAAATCGTACGGCGGGTCGCAATTTCCTGTTTCATCAATAACAACCGTTTATCTTCCGGCTCGTTGATAAGAAGTTGCGTAACCAGTTCGTTCGCTTCGTAAAAACGCTTGGAGTCGAGATACAACCCGGCAAGCCGACGCATTAACGTTGGATTTGTCGGATCGGCTTTTAGTTTCTTCTCGAGTTGAAAAATGAGTGGTGAAATATCCTGATCGATCATTGTTAAGCCCTGTTTGGCGTCGGAGTTCAATGAATCGACTTTGAGAATATTGTTATATAGTACCCGCGCTTCTTCAAAATTGCCTTGCCGCCGGACCGCTTCAGCGAGACCGATTTGTGTATTCACATCGTCGGGGTGGATCGTTAAATCGCTGCGGAATATTTGTTCAGCCTCGGCAACATCGTCGCTGCCATAAAGCAAACTGTTTGCCAATCCGAGTTGCGCATCACGATTGCCCGGGAGAGCAGTGGTGACGATACGGAATTCTTCAGTAGCCTCTTTCGATTTCCCTGCCCAGTTCAAAACCTTTGCCCGCTCCAACCGTATAGGGTAATCATTTGGACGCCGCTCTAAATATTTATCGTATGCGCCGATTGCATCAGAGTACCGCGGTACTGATTGGTAATATCGGGCAAGATTCAACAAAGCTGAGGTATCGGTCGGATTTGTTTCTAACTTTTTGCGAAATGCTTCGATTTGGTCGTCTAACCGCTTGAGTCGAGATGTTTCGATTGCGTTTGCCAACGCGATTGCCGAGGTGTCTTTAGCATCGGCGGTAAGTCGCACTTTTACTATAGAGTCGGCTTCCCATTCGCGCCCTTTTTCTAACAGGAACTGAGCTAACGGAATCAACGGTTTACCAGTCGGATCAGCCTGCGCCGCATCCCAAAGCGTTCGCTCCTTATATGAGGGGGAATTAATAATGGTCGCGATGTGCTTAGAAGCTTCTTTATTCTTCGGTTCGACTTTAAGGACCCGGCGAAACTGTTCCAACGCTTCAGTTTCCTTACCCTGCCAGTACTCCATTTCCCCTAAAAACAGCCGGGCACCGGCATGATCGGGTGAGTTTGCAAATATCTTCCCTAATTCACTGTTGGCTTCACCATATCGATGAGCCCATCCGTATTGCTTCGCTAACTCTAACCGGGCAACTTGATCACCTGATTTGTGTGACAGATAGCGCTTATACATCTCGATACAGCGTTCGGTTTGGTTAATGCCGCTAAGAAAACGGGCATACTCCAACAAATCGCTGGGGGAAGCATTGGGTGATTTTACTCTCGCTTCATAGTCTTTGATGATGTCGTTGCGCTTCTGCGTTTTCACCCCTTCGGCAATCATCGAGAACTTCAAGACGCGCGGATCATTCGGGAGCTCCTTACGCAGTATGATGATATGTTCGGTTGCCCGTTCGCGTTGTTTTAACTCCAACAGTAATTCTACGAGGAGAATTCTCGCCTCGCTGTCGTTTGGAGTAACTTTTAAGTACTCGTTGTACAAGGAAATCGCTTCCATGTACACGCCGTTTTTTTGCAGCGTTTTTGCCCGTAGTAGCATTTGTGGTGGCGTCTCCGCCAATGCAAACGATACCAGCAGTAGCAACACTCCCCACCAGTGTTTTTTTATCATCGTACGACTCAGCTGATCAGTTTAAAGTTGCGCGCCGACTCAGTAACAAATCCCAACAGGTCTTGCACGTTATCGCCATCCTGTGGGAATACTGCAATCGCATTTGAAATCAGAAGGTGCTTTCCAAGCTGAATATTCAGTCGAGCGCTGATTTCTGCTTTTACCTCACCGAATACGCGCCGTGTAAATGCTTCTGCGCCGTCACGGTCACAATCTTCCAACAACACGACCACTTTATCCATGCTGCGAGTTGCGGTATCGTTCAATCCGCGCAACGACGAACCGATAATTGACGCAATTCGTTTTACCAACTCCAATCCCTGCGGTAGGTTCGGGAGTCGAGTGATTTCAATCGTGTTAATCATTCGAAACGATACTAACGCAAATCGTCCTTGGTTTTGGTTGCAGCGCCAGATTTGCATATGCAACATATCTTTGAAAACAGTAAGCGAAATGAGATTATCGCTTCCCTTACTGGCATCGGTTTCGGCAAGTGAAGACGAATCCTCGGTAAAGTCTTCCGGCAAATCCATCGGAGCTGGTTTAGATGACCGCTTTTCAATAATTTCGTCGAAAGTGCCGTTACTTCTCAGGGTTTTTTCAAGAGCGCGAATCAAGTCGGATTTGATGAGCGGCTTCGTGAATAGACCATCACCACCGGATTGCTTGACATTTTGGTAGGTTAACTTCGTATTCCGGGGATCGGTAAGAATGAATACCGCTTGTTTTGGTTCGATCTCGCGAATTCGTTCAATGACACTGCGCCATTGGTAACCGGGATGATTCGCATTGAGTAGAATCAAATCGTAATCCATGTGGAGATGTTGTGCTGCCAATTCTTCCGCAGTGTCAAGGGAAATGATATGGCTGCCGGGTGAGAAGAAATCTTCCAGTTGTGCGGTCGTTTCGTCGTCGCTATCGAGTATGGCAATTTGTAACGGGACATCGGTCAATTGCGGACCAACCGGCTGCAAATCGGCAGTCGGCTTCGCACCGGGAGTACCGGGGGTGTCGAGAACAACACCAACACCATACTCAAATCTAACTTTATAAGAAACCGGGGGATTAATCGGATTCACCATTTTGTGAACGGTAAACATCCGTTGGAGACCGGTTTTCGCTGGAACATTCGACAGCGAAAATGATCCGACCGCGGCGTCTTCGATTAGTTCGGTGATTCGATTAGCCAATGGACTATTTGGTTCGCCGGTTGTTACAACGGTCGAAACATGCAACGCATCGAGCGAACTCATTAAAGAGTAGACATAGTTCGTAACATGCGGTTCGCGCGCCTTGGCAAGGAGGGGAATCAACGTATCAAATACCAGTCGGGTGCAATGGTAGGTCTTCACATACCGCTCAATTTCACCTAACAGATGAATCACGCCGCCCAACTGAAAATGTCCGCTGAGAATCTCTTTCGGATATTCCATCAAGATCAAGCGATTGTCCATCAAGTAGGGTTCAAGGGTGAGACCCATTGTCTCCGCTTTGAGAATAACGTTTTCGATCCGATCACTCGAAATCATGATACCATTTTCACCATTCTCCAAACCAGCCAGCAGAAATTGCAAGGCAACCGAGGTTCGTCCCGATTGTGCTGGCCCGCGAACAATGAAACTACGGTTCGAGTACAAGCCGCCATAGGCAGCATCCAAAAAGTCAAGACCGGAACTAATGCGTGTGTAAATCATCTTCTCTCCTAAATCAGCAGATCGCACGAACTGACTGTAAGTTCTGAACACAAGGTACAAGCGGCATGTTTTACAAACGGTCAAAGATGAGTGAGTTAAAACGTTTACTCTCCGTTTGTATGGAAGTGATGTGATTGCACACTGTTATAAATTCGTGTAAACATACTAAATACTGGCAATAGTATATATGAGTTTCTGCTCCATGAGGAGTAGAAACTGAATTTCACAAAAGTTTATAAAGACAATGTATGAATGGCTGAAATAGCCTTTCTGCCAAGCCCGATGATATTTTTTTTCGGTGGTTACTTTTCATTGCTGATTTAAACCGAAAAACAGTACATTTGAACAAGAGACAATTTTTCTGGAGGAATGATGTTACGAAGAGCTCTCTCTCTAATGCTGTTGGTGCTTCTTGCAACTTCGATTGCAGTGGCTGCTATCCATAAAGTTAATCCTCGGGTCGATGTTAACCGGAAGGCGACTGTGTTAACGGGAAACGAAGAGTTTCCTTTTGATGCGTTTGGATCACGCGACCCGGCTCAAGATCCTCCGCCAATGCTCGATACAATTGGGAACGTTTTCCGTGCTGGGCGAACATGGTACGACTGTCAGCATAACGGTACAATCGGTCGAATGCTTGAAATCGATAGTGCAACCGGTATTGTTCACATGTTCTGGATGCGGGGTATCGACAGTCTTGCCGCATCCCGGCAAGTGTTTTACAATGCTTTCGATCCTGCGACCTCGACCTACATGTTTGGAGCGAATGGACAACAAGTTCCTCCACAAACAATAACTCGTTCCGGGTTCACCTCGATGGCGCTGTATGGCGGAATTCCATTCCCGGCGTTTCATGAATCCAATTCACGTGCAGGAACCTTGACGACATCCAATGTTTACCACGATATCGAAGCCGGTGTAGGGGCATTCATCTCGGATAATCCTACGTCCTTAGTAACAGGAGTGGAAGCGATTTGGCCAAGGGTAGCAATATCTCGAAATGGGGCAGTACACGTAGTTTCCTGTGAAAGTACCCCTGCTGCCGCTGATCCGCAGCGTCAATGGTATCACCGTGGTATCTACGATCCGTTGAATACAACGATTACTTGGACGGCACCGGTGTTGTTACCCGGTACAACCGAAAACATTGCTGCCGATGTAGCCGGTTCCCGCTTGAGCAACAAAGCGGCGGTCGCGTGGATGCGTCCGATGGGATTGGATCAGGTTCCCCCGCCAGCCACCAACGTTCAAGTTTCTAATAATGTGGTCTATGCCGAATCGCAGGATGGCGTTACCTGGAATTTTAACAACTTTAATTACATGACGTACTGGCGAAATCCGAATGCGTCGTTATTGCCGGATACAACGGCCGCGAATCAAGATACTTTCCGTGCATACAACGATATAAATCTGGTGTATAGCCAGAATGACGTATTGTACGCAGCGTTTACAACCGGTTTATTCTACAATTGGGACGTTCACCAGACCGATTCGTTGGGACAAACGACCCCGCAGGACTCTTCCTACTATGTTTGGGGTCATTGCTGGTTCTGGCGCGCCGACGATCCACACCGGATCAATATGGCTGCTAGTGGTGGTTGGTACTGGTCGGATATTTATGCCAATCCCGGGGCTTGGAATCGAACCGCCCACCGTCCCAATCTCTCGGTAGCTCGCAATGGCGATATTTACATGATATTCGCTGCCTGCTTTGATTGGAACGATTCTACAATGGCGCAAGATGTTTCGCTGGCTGGCGAATGTAATTTCGATGTTTTTGTGACGAAGTCGACCGATGGTGGATATCGCTGGGTCGAGCCGTTGAATATCACTCGCACCCGTACACCAGATGCCGCTGCTGGTGCGTGCCGTTCCGAGCATTGGCCATCGACGAATCGCTGGACCGATAATTATGTGCACGTTACTTACGTGACCGATTACGATGCCGGATGGATTTTCCAGACCGAAGGTAGTTGGACGAATAACGACTTCAACTATCATCGGGTTGCCACGAGCGCATTGCCAACAACACTGCACAACCATGGCCCGTTAATGCTTTCTGTTGGTGTTGATGAGCCGATAGCAACCACGGAACTTCCGAAGAGTTTTGCGATTGAGACGAATTATCCCAATCCCTTCAACCCAACCACCGATATCGTTTTTTCCTTGAATTTCCAAATGGAGGTTCAATTAGCGGTGTACGATATCCAAGGTCGTCAAGTAGCCGAATTGACGAAGGGGAGAATGAATGCCGGGAAGTATAAAGTCACCTTCGATGGTCGCGACTTATCGAGTGGCGTTTACTTCGCCCGCTTGACTGCGAACGGTGTTACTTCGACCCGCAAGATGACACTACTCAAGTAGGTGACCTAACAAACTTTTCAACGACAGCAGTGAGACATCTGAACAATTCACACTTCTTGTCTTTGCGAGGAACGCAGGTCGCAACCGTGTGCGACCGCAGTGACGTGGCAATCTTGTGACTCTAACAAGTGTATCCTAAAGAGATCGCCACGTCATTCCGCATCGTATCTGCTTCGCAGGATACTTCACTACATTCCTCGCGAAGACACACTGTTTCGATTTTGTCAAAGGTCTCATCTTATCCAGCAGTTGAAAAGGGGCGTAGCAATACGCCCCTTTTTCCGTTTGCACACCAATCTCCCGCTGTGTAGTTTACTAACATAAACCGGGAGAAAAATATGTCGTTCGATCAATCTACACCCATCGATGTTGCCGCCATTATCCGTTACATCGAACAATTGGTAAATACCCCCTCGCCCACTGGTTTCACCAAGTATGTCGAGCAATATCTGTTGGATCATGCCAAACAACTGAGAATACCCTGTACGCAAACAAAAAAAGGCGCGGTGGTTTATTCCTTTGAACGCCCCGCTGCCAAACGAAATGTGATGTTTGCCGCTCATGTCGACACGCTTGGCGCGATGGTAAAATCGGTGCAAGGCGGCGTCGTGAAAATTGCCAATGTCGGCTCTTGGCCTGCGATTTATGGGATTGGCGATTACTGTAAGATTCACACGTTTGATGGAACGGTGTACGATGCGACAATGCTGCCGGATAATCCTTCGGTACACGTCAACAAGAAGTGGGGTGAGGAACGGGTAAAAATCGAAGATCTGCATCTGCGGATCGATCATCATTTTTCAAAACCCGAAGAGGTGGAAAAAGCGATTCCCGTTGGTTCCTATGTCTCCTTCGATTCTCATTTTCCATCGATCAACGGCTATGTCAAGACGCGCCATCTTGACGACAAAGCCTCGGCAGCGATTTTGCTCGCATTCGCCGATCTCCTCCGAACCAGTGATGCCGCCATGCTTCCCGATGTATCGATTCATCTCTATTTCAATATCACCGAGGAAACTGGGCAAGGAATCGCCGCCTATCCCAAGGAAATCGATGATCTCTTAATTGTCGATATGGGAGCCTTAGGCGATGGATTGCAAGGCGACGAATATTCGGTTTCGATTTGTGCAAAAGATTCCTCCGGCCCCTATCACTATGGATTCACCCACGAATTGGTAGCGCTCTGTCAAGCGAACGAAATTCCATTCAAAGTCGATGTTTTTCCGTTTTACGCATCCGATGGCTCGGCGGCATTAACTGCGGGCGGCGACCATCGCGTTGCATTGATTGGACCCGGTATCGCGGCGTCGCACGGGTATGAACGCACCCATCAGGACGCGTTAGCGAACACCATGCGATTGCTCGTAGCATATGTGAATTCAATCTGACGATTTCCTTGTCTATTCTGAAAGAATCCCAACCAATCCGATTTTCGGATGCAACCAAGAAGTATGGAGCGGTCACCGCGCTGCACGGCCTGCACTTGACTGTCGAGCGTGGCGAGTGCTTAGTCCTCTTGGGTCAAAACGGCGCGGGAAAATCGACTGCTCTCAAAATGCTGATGGGTTTAATTGAACCAAGCGCCGGAACGGTAGAGCTGTTTGGTGAGAATCCCGCAAACCCCGCTGCTCGTGAAAAAGTGGGCTATTTGCCGGGGGAGTTGGGTTGGCCGCTTGGTGTCAAGTGTGGGGAGTGGTTAGGTTTTCTTGCCGATTTATCCGGAAAACCTGATTTTACCCGAAGAATGCTCCTCCTCGAAACCCTTCAGTTTCCAATATCGCGACTCAATTCCTACATCGGAACGCTTTCCCAAGGCATGAAGCGTAAACTCGGTCTGGTTGCCGCGATGGAACCTCGTCCCGAGCTGTTAGTGTTTGACGAACCAAGCGACGGACTTGATCCGGTACAACAAAGGGCAGTGATTGATTTACTGAAGCGACGAGAACCGGAAACGACGTTGTTACTCTCGTCCCACGATTTACGGGAAGCGTTTGAGTTAGCGGATCGGGTCGCAATTTTCGCTCAGGGGAAATTGGTCGAACAGTTTGCGAAACCGGCGGTTTCTTCACCCGATGAATTGGAAGAGCGTTTCTTCGCCGCAGTCGAGGTGAAATGAAACGCTTTGTTGCCGTAATGATGTTTCTATGGCGGCGCCACCGGTTTGTCCTTGGCGGACTAATTAG
>JAOTSC010000048.1 GCA_030247525.1 bacterium
TTCCTATCGAACAAGCGCTCCACCAATTGTACCGGCAGAGTTTATTCCGCCATCAACAACAATTGCGAAGTTCTGGAATATCGAAACGACTGGCGGAGATGGATTCGACGCGACACTCGATCTCTACTTTACCGAAGACGATTTACCCGCCGGACTAATTCCGCCGCCTCCCACATTGAATGCTGGTAGTTACCATCCGGTGACTGGTGCAGTTGAACATGTCTACAATGCCGAGGTGACCCTCATCCAAGCGGGTAGTCCCAATTTATACCGGGCGCGGGTTTTACATGTTACCGGATTTTCTCTTTGGGCGCTGGGATCGGGTAGCATGTTGCCAGTCGAATTGAGTTCGCTTTCCGCTTATTGGGAAATGGGTCGCGTATTGATACAGTGGCGTACCGAGTCGGAACACTCGAACCGCGAATTCCGGTTAGACCGTAAAACCACCGGGGTTGACTATTTTCCAATTGCTGTCTTGCCGAGTCGGGCAGCCAATGGTAATAGCAGCACTCCCCTTTCTTATCAATTCACCGATGCGGCAGCAAGTTTGAGCGACGGTCTAATGTACCGATTATCGCAAATCGATCAAGACGGCGATGCCCGAGTACTTCGTGAATTCTCGGCAATTGATCAAACGCCACAAACGATCAAAGGGTTTGCGCTCTTACATTCGTACCCCAATCCATTCAACGGCCAATTCACAATCCGTTATCAACTTGCGAAAGCAGATATTGTCCGGATTGGATTGTATAACATCCAAGGGGCGTTGGTCAAAGAGATTTATACCGGAATGACAACCAATCGATTGACATCGATTTCAGTAAATGCAGATAAATTACCTACCGGGTTGTATGTACTGAAACTCGCAAGCAGAGGATTCTCTACTCAGCGCAAAGTACTACTGGTGCGATAGGTGTTTAATTGGAAGCACCACCATCGACAAAGAGGGTCTGTCCAGTAATGTTCGTATTCTCGAACAATAGCATTTCAAGGACGGGGAGTACATCTCCCACATCGCTCAGTTGTTCGGTGGGAGTGCGGCGACGGATGGCATCGATCTGATTTGATGCCAGTACCGATGACATTTCCGAGAGAAAAAAACCGGGGGCAATCGAGTTTATCAGAATATTCCGAGCGCCCACTTCACGCGCGAGTGAGCGGGTAAGGGCATCCAATCCCGCTTTCGTTGTCGAGTACACCGACAATCCTGTATAGCCACGAGAACCACAGATCGAAGAGACATTTACGATTCGACCGCCGTTTTCATTCAGTAACATTTTTTTGAGTACAGCTTTGGTCAGAAGAATCGGCTGTTGAAGGTTTATAGCAAGAATGTCGCGAATCATGTCTGACGACATGTGAACCAAGAAATGATCCTGTCCAATCGCCGCATTGTTGACCAATGCAAAGATTTCACCAAATCGTTGGGCGGCATCGTTGACAAATGCTTCCAATTTTTCGGTATCGAGCATATCCAACGGTTCAAACCAGTAATTTTCTGGATACTGTTTACGCAGAGCTGCCACTGCTGCAGTTTCGGTTCGGGCGAACGAGGCGATCTTTGCACCGTGCGATAGGAGACGTTGGGTCATCGCAAGACCAAGACCGCGCGACCCGCCACTAATCAGAATAACCCCTTGTGGAATCGTCACGGTTTTTCCCCCTTACTTGTCTGTTTTGCCAACGTACTTACCGCTACTTATCAGTATGCATCGAAATTAATGGTGTTGTTGAGCTGTTTTCAAGTTTGCTGTTAGTGGAATTTCCTCGAGAAAACTCCAGAGCCGGGGTATCGCATAACTGGCGACCCTGCCGTTTAAATACTCGATCAAGTCGTTTTCCCTTACTGCTGAACCTTTGCGTAGCACCAACTCGACTACAACCAACTCGCCCACTAACGGGGCGCGCCTGCCAAACACTCGACACCATAGGACATCGGGATGGGATAACAGAAGTTGTTCAATTTCGCCTGGGATTACTTTCGCGCCGCCGACATTAATTAATTCACTGCCTGCCCTGCCAATAATCTCGATACGATCACCAACCCGTCGCGTAACATCACCAGTGTTGATCCAGCCGGTTGCATTACTCATTGCATTTTTCGACATCACCCACAAAATATCGTCGGCAATCTTCAAGCGGGGCGCTGAGTTATCCGAATCATATTGTGATGTGTCTTCTTTCGTCGTAATCCAATCGGCGGGAAAGCCTGCCATTCCATCATGGACAACAATCCCGACACCAACCTCGGTAGATGCGTAAATATGGGTAATCCGGGCATTGGGAAACAGCTTGCTTACTTGATGTAGTATCGCTTGATCGACCCGCTCCCCACCTAAAGTAATTTGCCGCAACTTCAGTTTCTTCAATTCATGGTCGGTAAACCGCATCAAGAGATACCGCCAGAAAGTCGGGGTCGCGGAAACTGCAGTTACGTTGGAGGCGATTGCCACCCGGAATTGGTCGAACGGATCGCGCGAGTTGGAAATCGTTAATGTTTGTTCGGGAACAAAAAGCCCCATCGTTATTAACTGATACCAAGCGTAAGTACCCGGTTGATAGGAAACCAGCCAATTGTTTGGTTCAATCCGTTTTTTTGTGCGATGGAGAGTAAACAGCGTATCCCACGTGTGTGGAATGAGCTTTGGCATGCCGACGGTTCCGGATGTAAGTAGAGTTATTCGATTCGGTTGCAGGGGAGTTGCGACCCGCGGTTCGGTATGTGAGTGCTTCAGTTCTATCACATACCCGCTTTCCAACAGCAGTTCATGTAATGCTGGCGTATATCGCTCTTCGGGCAGCAATAGCGCGTCGATTCCCGTTCCTGCGAGCCATGCGGCAGCAGCGACACACTCAAGTTCATCCGATAAAATTAGTGCAACGGGCGACTGCAATTTCCACGGATAGCGAGATTCGTAGCGGTGCGCCAAATCAGCAATCCGGTATTCCGAATGCTGATGAATCACTAAGTTGTCATTTTGACGAGGAGGCATTTTGAATCGCCGTGAAGAATTCAACGACATCTTTGACCGTAGTAATACTTCGGAGCGGCGCTGCATCAAAGTTCAACATGCAACCGGCGGCTTGCTCAACCCGAATCGCCAATTCCGAGAAATCGAGGGAGCGGAATCCAATATTCGCCAGTTTTATCTCGTCGGTGAGAACAAGTTTTTTTTGTTCGCGGCGTTCGATGATTTTCGCCATGGTATCGAGAATTACCGCTCGATTGACCATTGCCATAAAAACTCCTGCAATCACAAATTGAAGAATGTGTCGTAATGTATGTTCGATGCTTCGCTAAAGAACGGATCATCCGATTTCACATAGAGATTCGTTACCACTGAACGCATTACAAATCCCAGCCGCTTTGTACAGATTTCCAACGATTCATGTTTTTTTACCGTTGCTGTCGGTATCGAAAATGAAATTTGCTTCGTATCGATTGCATTCTGAATCGCACTGAGCAACAATGCCCGCTGGAATCGAATTGAATCACCGTAAGGCCAAACTGCGACAAAGGCGTGCCCGCGCAGACTTCGGGTTATCATCCGGCAACCATCCGGTGAAAGATAAGAATTGAACGTGCCCAATTGCTCATACCAGCGAACCGTTTCCTTATCGGAGGAAACTCGCCAACGTGGGTCACTCTCCTCGGATAACCCCACTTGCCGATCTGCATCGGGCTGGATCCCCGGTAACACTTGGATCGACTGAGTCGTCTTCCTTCCAAGCCGCAGACGGGCTAAACGGTATAATGTTTGATTTCCCACTTGCAGCAGTTTGCCTGCCAATTTCAATTTTGCCGATACTTGAAACGAATTCACTCGACTTGCATCGATAATATAATAGTAGGCGTCACGGGAAATTTGCAGATGACGAAATCCCGCAATGCGCTGAATAATACCGACATCTGAGCGGGTAATGTTATGCAAGACCGTAATGCCGCTTGCCATCGCGAAATCGTGCGCCGCATTCATTAATGCAATACCGGTAGGAATTGTGGAATTGCAATACTCAACCACCGAATTCCGGTACTCATCGGCAAGATAAAGCGCTTCTCCTTTTCCGGAAAGTGCAAGTCTTTTATTGATTGTAATTCGAATCGGGATTACAGCGTAGTGTCCTACGATTTGAGCGGTATCGTTCAGAACAAAAACATGAAACGAATACCCGATTGGATTTTCGTTAAACAGGATTCGGCAAAATTCGACAGAAGCATACCGTTCATCGATAGTGCCATAGGTTGCACCAATCGCTAACAGCTCTTTGTCGCTTAAAGGTCCTCTTTTAACGAGCAGATTCAACCTATCTCACTTTCAGAAAAGAACGCAGACAATTCTGCCTGCGCTCTCATTTCTCTCATCCGATTCTTTATCTCAGAAATATGCTGGATGTTACACCCGGTAAAATCGGGCAATCGTGTCGACCACGTATTCTTGCTGTTCGGCCGATAACTCCGGATAAATCGGAATCGCCAGAGTTTCCCGCGCCGCCGCTTCGCTCTGAGGAAAGTCACCCGGCTGATAACCAAGCGGAGCAAAACACTCTAACTCATGAAACGCGAATGGATAATAGACTTCACAGCCGATATCGTTCGCCTTTAAGAATGCCATTAACTCATCACGGCGTTCCACTCGAATCACAAACTGGTTGTAGATGTGACGTGATTCGATTTCAAACGGAAGGGAGATTACTCCTTTTCCAACCACGCCTGCCTGCTCAAACAACTTGCGATATCGCTTGGCATTTTGCTGTCGTCCAATGTGCCAACTTTCGAGATGGGGCAATTTCGCCAAAACGACAGCAGCGTGAATGGTGTCAAGCCGGAAGTTGCCGCCGACAAAAATATGATGGTACTTGATTTTTGCGCCGTGATTCCGGAAGGTCTTTAGCATCTCATCGCGTTCGGCTGTGTTTGTCGAAACAATACCACCATCACCAGCACAACCGAGATTCTTCGAGGGGAAGAAACTATAACAGCCGTAATGACCGATTGAACCGGAGCGCTTCCCTTTGTACTCCGCGCCAATCGACTGGGCGGAATCCTCAATCACAATTAAATTGTGTTTTTCGGCGATTGCCATGATGGCGTCCATATCTGCCATTTGGCCAAAAAGATGCACTGGAATAATCGCTTTTGTTCGAGGTGTAATCGCTGCTTCGATTGCGGCTGGATCAATGTTGTAGGTACGGGGATCGATATCAACAAACACCGGTTTTGCGCCGACCCGGCTCACCGCTCCTGCAGTCGCAAAGAACGAATAGGCGGGGGTAATCACTTCATCACCGGCGCCGATTTTTTCCGCCATCAGTACTAAAATCAAGGCGTCGGAACCGGAAGATACTCCAGTAGCGTAGGGAGTTTGGCAATACTCGGCAATCGCTTGTTCGCAAGCTTTTACCTGCGGACCGTTGATAAACATCTGCGACGCAAAAACTTCGGCGACCGCGTGATCGACATCCGACTTAATCGGCGCATATTGCGCTTTCAAGTCAAGTAGTGGAACGTGCATCGAATTCCTTTAACCGTGGCGAATCGCTTCGCCGTCTATAAGAGATCATTACTGGAGACGTTCGCCGGGATGGACGATATCGTCATAATAAATATTACCGATCCGCTTCTCTTCCGGAAGGGGCGCATCTTCATCAAGGTCTAAGCAACGCAATACACCCGGCTCGACTTCTTTGTAACGGAATCCGCTTTCGGGACATACATAAATGCCATCGGAACTCGGATTCTTGAGCGGTAAGCCATGGCGGCTGACCCAACCGCGTTGTTTTCCCGGATTCCCCAGCATTAACGCGTAATCGGGAACGCTCTTGGTAATAACGGTTCCAGCTCCGATGAAGCAATACCGCCCGAGCGAAATACCGCAAACGATTGTTGCATTCGCCCCAATCGAACAACCACGCTGCAACAAGGTCTTTTCATACAACGTGTGACGATAAACTTGCGAGCGGGGATTGGTCACATTCGTAAGAACACACGACGGTCCGAGGAACACATCGTCCTCGATTACCAGACCGGTATAGATGGATACGTTGTTTTGCACCTTGACGTTGTTACCGATGACGACACCGCCGTCGATGTTGCAGTTCTGCCCGAATACGCAATTCTTCCCAATCTTTGCGTTTTTCATGACATGGCTGAAATGCCAGATTTTCGTTCCTTCACCGATTTCGACCGGTTCATCCACCATCGCGGTTGGGTGAACATAGTATTTTTTTTCTTCGGACATGGTATGCTCTCTTTTCTTCTCCAAAGTGTTGCTTGTTTTGCTACATTCCCAATCGGGAAACCATCAGGACAATCCTCGCACCATCGGATGGCAGTCGGGTGACGGGGTCGCGGTTTGTTGTCGTAAATGATAGACCAGTTCTATCGAGGAGCGAGCATCTTCGATTCCGAAGCCGCCGGTACTCATGATGTCTTCGTAGACCCGGGTATGGAGATCGGTGAATCCTTCAGAAAATTCGACCGCTTCGCCATCGATCAAGATGGAACGGTATGCCTTGTTCGCGATACGATCCTGTTCCGTGGGGAGATCGTTGGCGTCGACCGATAGAAACCAGGTGACGTTCGCATTTTTAAATTCGACTGTTCCCGCCATTTTCTGTGGTGAACTATAATGCAATTTGCAGCTTTCTTCCGCACCGAACAACCACATCAAAAGGTCGAAGAGATGAATTCCGATATTGGTAGCAAGCCCTCCCGATTTATCTTGCATTCCCTTCCACGACGATAAATACCAACGTCCGCGAGGTGTGATATAGGTTAGTTCAACGTTGTGTTTCGTGTTAGTTCGTTTGGCATCCAACTCTTTCTTCAAAGCTATCAAATGCGGGTGAAGCCGTAACTGGAGAACAGTATGAACCCTGCCGCCGGTATCATGTTCAATTTGCTGAAGTTGATCCAAATTCCAAGGGTTGATTACCAGCGGTTTTTCGCAAATCGCACTTGCGCCGATACGCAAAGCCAATCGACAATGGGCGTCATGCAAGTAATTCGGCGAACAAATACTGACATAATCCAATTTTCGTTCATCGTCGGAGTGGCGAAGTTTCTCGACAAAACGGTCAAAGCGCTCAATTTCCGTAAAGAAACGGGCATCCCGCGAATACCGATCCAACAACCCAACCGAATCGTGAGGGTCTACTGCAGCCACTAACCGGTTGCCAGTATCTTGAATCGCTTTCAGGTGCCGCGGGGCGATATAACCCGCAGTCCCGATCACGGCAAAGTTCTTCATGCTCTTGTTCCAATCTTGAAAAAGGCTCAATGTACACTCACCTCCCCCTCTATACAACTCCGGGGGAAGTATACATTAACATCACAGTGAACACGAGCAAAGCTACTGTGTGTACAAACGTCATGCAATAGGTTGATGATCGATTTGCTTCAAGCTGTGGGCAACCCATTGACATTTATTCAAATGAAACAGGAAAGTATGTAGAATCCATGAATCATCTTGCATATCCGACTGGAATGCCTTACTCTACTACTGATTAAATCCAACAAGGTACAACATGCGATTGATTTTCATAACATTTGGACTCACACTGTTATCCTTTCTGTTCATTGGCTGCAGTGATTCGAGCGATCCCATCGACCCGAACGAAGATCGTAACCCCGGTGAATGGCGCTGGCCGGAAAATGCAGGCAACGACGGTCTGCAGTATGGTGAACAGATACAAGTTCCCAGTGGAACATTCACAATGGGATGGCAAAATGGCGAAACAGAACCATATAGTGTTTCAATGACTCGTCCGGTCAGTCAAGTAACTGTCTCTGGTTTTTGGATGGATAAATTTGAAGTTACAAATCTGGCCTTTAAAACATATGTAAACGCCGCTAATCCAGACGACACGCTTCGTCCACGCGAATTTCTTCAGTTACCTTCCTCCGGTCAATACCCATGGTATGAGGTTGATTCGATGGGTAATTACGCAGTTCAACCGGTATCGTGGTGGGGTGCAGTTTATTATGCGAATTGGCGCTCCCGGTTGGAAAGGCTCGATGAGGTGTATACCATTTACGATTCTGCCGGCGCGAATCGTATCCGATGGGATCGAAGTAAGAACGGCTACCGACTTCCTACCGAAGCGGAATGGGAGTATGTTGCCCGTGGCGGGGCTGACCGTAACTACATTTTTTCGTGGGGAAACGATCCGATATACGACGAAGTGATGAATATTCCTCGAGCTGCGTTCGGTGCAGTTGATGCAGTACAATACACGATGAACAGCAGTTTTCGTACCCGAATCACTTACGGACCGATTGGAAGATTCCGACCACATAATAGCCCGTTTGGCTCAGGGGTGGGATACTTCGGACACATGGATATGACTGGAAATGCTGAAGAATGGGTTTGGGATTGGTATGGTCCTTACACGGCCGACGCGAAAGTGAATCCAACAGGATCGGTAACCGGTACCGAACGGGTAGTCCGAGGTAGCAGTCTGCTAAGAGGTGGTAATCCACTAACCAAACAGTTTTTCTTGAATTATGATCGTTATCGACGATTGCCGGGCAATCGAAATCAGGCCGGCGGTTTCCGGTTAGTCCGAAACCTGTAACAACGAAATTCGTTTGATCACCGAGGCGGAGTAGTACTCCGCCTTTACTGTTTTCACCCGTTGTTTATTCGTTACGGCAAGAACCTCGTACTATATTCCGGTACTTAATCACAGGTCGATTAACAAGTCAATAACACCAGGTGAGGAGAACATGCCGGAAGTTTACGAAGGGGTTGATTTTTACGACAGCGATTTTCTGTTAACCGATGAGGAACGCTCGATCCGCGATATGGTTCGCGAGTGGGTGGAGCGCGAGTATGTCCCAATTATCCGGAAACACGTCCAAGCGGGCACCTTCCCGACCGAAGTGATTCCCCAATTGGGTGAGATGGGTCTGCTCGGGGCAAATTTACCGGAAAAATACGGTTGCGCCGCCGTTTCCGAAGTCGCTTACGGTCTCATCAATCAGGAACTCGAACGGGGCGACAGCGGATTGCGCAGTTTCTCTTCGGTACAGTCGGGTCTTGTAATGTATCCGATATTTGCCTATGGCTCCGAGGAACAGAAGAGTTATTGGCTTCCCAAGTTAGCAACCGGCGAAAAAATCGGTTGCTTTGGACTTACCGAACCTGATCACGGCAGCGATCCCGGCAGTATGATTACCCGCGCCGAAGACAAGGGGGATCACTATCTCGTACACGGTGCGAAGATGTGGATTACCAATAGTCCAATGGCGGATGTGTTTATCGTATGGGCAAAACTCGATGGCGTAGTACGCGGATTCATTCTCGAAAAGGGGATGAAGGGATTGACCGCTCCCGAAATGACCGGGAAGCTTTCGTTGTGGGCATCGGCGACCGGCGAAATTGTGATGGATCATGTCGAAGTGCCAAAAGCGAACATTCTACCCAATACACAGGGGTTGAAGGGCCCGCTCTCCTGTTTGACGCAAGCGCGGTACGGGATCGCCTTCGGGGCGACCGGTGCGGCGATGGCGTGTTTCGACGAAGTGCGCAAATACTCAAAATCACGCATTCAATTCGGCAAACCGATTGGCACCTTCCAATTGACACAAGCAAAATTAGCGGATATGGTAACGGAAATTACCGCGATGCAATTGCTCCAGATTCAGTTGGGACGGCTCAAGGAACACGGAGTAATGAAACCGCATCACGTCTCGCTTGCCAAACGGAATAATGTCGTGAAAGCGTTGGAAATCGCCCGTTCCGCCCGAACGATTCTCGGCGCGAACGGCATCCTCGACGAGTATGTTTCGATGCGTCACGCGGCAAATCTTGAGTCGGTATTGACCTACGAAGGGACCCACGAAATTCATACCCTCGTACTCGGCGAGTGGGTGACCGGTATTGCGGCGTATGCTTAGTCCGTCGCGAACCATGTGAACGTGAGCTTCAAACAAACATTGAAACGGATTATTCCGAAACTGCTACACCACCTGTATAACCGGGTGGTGTCGCGGGGTAAAATCGCCAGCATCTATGGCGATTGGTTTGAACTCGATTGGAAGAAAACCGCAACGAACGCCGACGACGAGACATGGAAAAAAGTCTATAACGTTTCGTGGGAACATTGGTCGCAACAAGACCTTTCCCCACTCGACCTAACGAAAATCGAAGCGCTGGTTCCGGAAAATGTTACTCTGCTCGATGCCGGGTGTGGCGACGGGTATCTCCTTGCCCACCTCTTGGGAAAAGGTCGGATTTTGTCGGGGGTGGATTTATCGGAAACGGCGATTCGCAAGGCGCGAGAACGGTTAGGGAACGCTGTCAATCTGCAAACGGCATTCCTCGAAAAACTACCGTATTGCGACAAAGAATTCGATGTAGTGGTTTCAGCGCATACGCTGGAACATGTAAAGCAATTCGGAGCGGCGGTGTCGGAGTTGCAGCGCGTCTGTAAACAGCGTCTGATCCTGCTGGTCCCGTCGCAAGAGTACCTCCCCTATACGCAGGATTATCACCTCCACTTCTTCCCGAAGAACGAAGATTTCCTCAATCGAGTCAACATCCCGAATGCCCGCCTCGAACGGTACACCGTCTCGGACGGGTTGTGCGCCTATGCCGGAGATGTATTGCTGTTGGTAGTAGATTTCGCATAAAATTGTGTTGCCTAAGGATAGGGGCGGACTCCCAGGTCCGCCCGTCAATGGTAGGGACAGGCATCCTCGCCTGTATACCGTGCGGATGGGTACCGACGGTCTCCAGACCTGTATAAAAAAAATGCAATTCTGGAGAATCGCCAGTACCCAAATAAGTGCGGGTGATGGGTAGGGGCGAACCTTGTGTTCGCCCTTTTTTATGGTGGTTACAGGTCTCCAGACCTGTACATTTGGAACAGAAACAGCGAAGACAGGATTGGAATCCTCTACCACCACTACGTGTTTGGGGTAGGGGCGGACTCCCATGTTCGCCCGCATCGTCTCCGGGTCGAATTTAATTCGACCCCTACACTGTAGGACAGACCACAGAAAAGTCTGTCCACCAAAAAGGGCGACCCAGAGGGTCAGCCCCTACGGACGGGCTTGGAAGCCCGTAACCACCACAATAAAATTCGACCCCTACTCTACTCTCTTCATTATGGGTCGGGAAACTCGCCCGCCTAATCGCCGCAATACTACTTCTTCCGATGTCCCAATCGGAAGCTCTCTCACTATCCGATCGAACGCATCGCCATCGCCGATCCATGCCCTAACTTCATAAAACATTGCAGGACTATGTGTCACGACAAAGGGATGCGTGTAACTTGTGGCACCGGCACCCACCGTTGCATTTAGAAATTGCCACGGGATATTTCCTTGATTGCGGAAGAAAATCAAGTAGCGTGAAATCGTGATGGGCACTCCACCCAACGAAGTATCGACTCGTGCCCACGATAAATTCGAATTTTCTCCCTGCATGGAAATCGTCAAGCCTGTTGGGGGAGAGGGAACTAAAGAAGATATTCCGCGAACGGGAACACGAATTGTATCTAAACGACCCACATCAAACACAATCTGAATTTCTCGTTCATACAACCCCGAACTTAGAGGGTAGAAATAGACCCACAGATGTAAAGTGTCATCTGGTCTAATTGATTGAACATCTGTAGAACCAAAATAGAATGGATCATTTTCAACAAGAAATAATCCCGACACCAAGCGGTTACCACTAAAACGAAATGACATTCTCAAAGAATCATACTTTGTTGGTTCAACAGTTCTCGGAAAATTAATCGAATTTTGTAAAGGAATAACATTGAGTTGTTCTGGCACATGTTTCATCACCCAGATAGTGCCGGTGTTGTTATAAAATGACCAATTACCACCAATGATAAAACTGTTATCAGGAGCTTGAGCTACTCGTTGAACATAGTCGATATCAGAAGTACCATAAGTCGCTGTCCAAAGGGTATCTCCAAATGAGTCCGTACGGATGAGATAGCCATCGTGAACTCCTAAGGCGTTAGAAAGGGTCACTCCTCCGACAAGGTATCCACCATCCGATGTCTTAATAACATCAGTTCCTGAATCAACTCTATTCCCTCCATATGTACGATTCCAAATAACATTTCCTTGCAAATCGGTTTTCATTAAGAAGGCATTTGTTGAGTCATTTACTTGATATAATGAGATATTACCTACGATAACAAGCGAGTTTCCATAGCAGAGGACTCTCGTTCCTTCTAATACGCATCCGTTTGAATAGACTCTCGACCAAAGAGAATCACCATTATTGTTTACCTTGATCAATCTTGTTAACTTTACTTCTCCAATGATTTCTCTTGTTAGTAACGCGAAATTTCCATCAGGTAAGGGTGTAAAATCTTTAAACGAATATGGAAGTTCACGGCGGATAAAAATCGGATTGCCAATCGAGTCTGCTCGAACCCAATCCATTGTACTATAATTATTCCTAACAAAAATAAGCTGGCCTGAAGATGCTTCTTCAAATCTGTTGCCAAAATCAGTCTGTCGCATCCATTCGAGCTCGCCATTTTCATTCAGTTTTCTCAGAAAAGTATTACTTACACCAGTAAAACTAGTTGCGATATAACCACCACTCCGAATGTGGCGAATACTGGTTCCAACATCGTATTGCCCATTACTGAATGATCGACTCCAGATTGTATCACCCTGCATATCAAGCTTTGTTAAAACTGTACTATCGATGAATGGGGATTGTATGTGCTTTCGTGCAATTGTAACAATAGATGAATCGACGATGATCAAATCACCAAAATCAAATCGAACCCCTGACTGAGTTGGTGTAACTGTCCAATCAACGCTGGGAGGGTTTGCTTGCGTATTAGAAAATACACAAACGAGGAGTACTGATAACAAAAAAGAAAATCGCAACTTCATGGTACTACCTCCAGCATTGAGGTGAAGTGAATTGGGGTGTGGTTCGTTTTGATGAACATTATATCGAACTAAAAAAGATAGTAAAACGTAAAGCAATTCGATTCGCTGAGCAAGTGGATTGGGGGATAAAGTTTTTTTGTAGGGGCAGACCCTCTGGGTCGCCCATTGCTGAGATCGCCACGTTGCTACATGCGCACAAGGTCGCGCATTCCGCTCCTCGCGATGACAGGTTGGGTGGGGTGGATACGGGCTTCCAAGCCCGTTTTGGAGTAGGGGTCGAATTACATTCCTGAATTAAAGATTCCAATGAATTTGTGATCCTGCACTGGAGATGTGCAAGATTCAATTCGACCCGGTGCGACGAACGCCGCATACAAAGGGCGGCTGCCAGCCGCCCCTACGGGGTACCGACAGGTCTCCCGACCTGTATGAAAGAAAGCAATTCTGGAGAATCGCCTGTACCCAAATGTATAACGCCGACTGCCAGTCGCTACAAGAATGTCGCAACTACGGCTGGAATGATGTTAATCCTTCGCATTTGTTCCTTACATTAACTGGCAAGGTTTAGGAATTACAAAACATGTCATTTAAACCCTACATCCCGCCGGAACAGAATCCACCAGAATTGACGATTCGGGCTCTCATCATCGGGTCACTCTTCGGTTTCGTATTCGCGGCGACTTCGGTATATCTCGGATTGAAAATCGGATTGACCGTCAGCGCATCGATTCCCGTCGCCGTCCTCGCAATTTCGGTGTTGCGCTGGCTCGGCAAATCGGGCGTGCTCGAGAATAACATCGTGCAGACTGTCGCCTCCGCCGGCGAATCTATCGGCGCGGGTGTTGTGTTTACATTGCCCGCCGTGATTCTACTCGGATACGATCTCGATTACTTCACCATCTTCTCGCTCTCCATTCTCGGCGGCATCCTCGGAACGCTCTTCATGATTCCGTTGCGGCGGTCATTGATTGTGAAAGAGCATGGCGTGCTCCCCTATCCCGAAGGCACCGCCTGCGCCGAAGTCTTGATCTCCGGTGAGAAGGGCGGTACTACCGCGCGCCACGTCTTTGTCGGCTTGGGGATGGGATTGGTGTACACCATTCTGATGAAAGTCTTCAGTCTCTGGAAAACCGTTCCCGAATACAATCCGAAGTGGTTCAAAGGGGCGAGCATCCGCGGCGAAATGGCGGCGGAACTGCTTGGCGTCGGATACATCATCGGACCGCGCATCTCCGGCTTTATGTTGTCCGGCGGCGTCGTATCGTGGCTCGTGTTGATTCCGTTGATCAAGCTCTTCGGACAAGGTGTTCCAGACGTATTCCCGCCGGCGAGTGGCATGACCATCGCACAAATGGGACCGGACGATATCTGGGCGAACTATATCCGTTACATCGGCGGCGGTGCAGTGGTATTCGGCGGCATTGTAACACTTATGAAAGCGCTGCCCGTTATTTGGTCAGCCTTCCGCGAAAACTTCACCGGCGGAAAGATTTCCCAATCGTCATCGACAACGACCGACACCCGTCCGCGAACCGAACGCGATTTACCGATTATGGTTACGTTAGTCGGCATCGTCGTATTGGTTCTGCTTATCGCACTCCTGCCGCAAATACCGGGCGGCGTTGGAATGCGGCTGCTCGCGGCGGGGTTAATTGTATTCTTCGGTTTCTTTTTCGTCACGGTATCGTCGCGCATCACCGGCTTGGTCGGCAGCACCTCGAATCCGATTTCCGGAATGACAATCACGACGCTGATGTTTACCGCGCTGCTCTTTCTCGCATTAGGCTGGACCGGTCATCAAAACGCCATTGTCGCCATCCTCGTCGGCGGTGTAGTTTGTATCGCGGCAAGCAACGGCGGCAATACTTCGCAGGATTTAAAAACCGGTTACATCGTCGGAGCGACGCCACGCGCGCAACAGATATCACTCGTCGTCGGTATCGTGACCAGTTCGCTGGTCATCGGGTTAACGCTGCTCTATTTGCATAGCACGCTTGGCGTTGGATCGAAGAACCTGCCCGCTCCGAAAGCGCAGCTCATGCAGCTCATCGTGAGTGGTGTACTCGAACAAAAATTACCGTGGGATTTGATTTGGATTGGGTTCTTCCTCGGCGCGACGATGCAATTGTGCGGCGTCGAAGCGTTACCGTTTGCGGTTGGTGCGTACCTTCCGATGGAAATTTCAACGCCAATTTTCATGGGCGGCGCAATCCGCTGGTTTATCGATAAGCGAACCAACGGCAAGAAATCCGCCAGCGAAAACGAATCATCGCCGGGTGTGCTTTTCTCAAGCGGACTCATTGCGGGCGGCGCGATTGGCGGTATTCTCTGGGCATTACAGAAAGGCTTTGAGAACGCCGGTGCCGGTTGGGCAATCGCGGCAGGCGGCGTTGGCGATTTATTGGCGTGGAATCACGCGCACTTCGGTTCGGAAATCGCGCCGTGTATCGCCATCGGTATATTGTGCGTATTTCTCTATCGCGCGGCTCGTAAGAGCGAATAATGGTAAACCGGGGATAATAGTATCCCACAAGTTTGTTGTAACAACGATGAGGGCGAACACGAGGTTCGCCCGTACTCGTAAGAGAAGCATAGAAATACATGCAGAAGTTTGTTCATCCGGCGGTGTTTGGCGCGGTCATCGCATTGTCATGGGCGGCTGTCTTTATCAAGATGGCGGGCGATGTACCACCGCTTGCCATCGCATTTTGGCGGATGCTCATCGCCAGTGTGGTGTGGGCGCCGTTCTATTTTTTTCATGACCGGAAAAATCCCGAACGCCGACCACTCACCGGTCGGCAGAAAAAGTTAATCATTCTCGCCGGTATTTTTCTCTGTCTCCATTTCACGACATGGATTACTTCGCTGCGCCACACGACTGTTGCCTCCGCGGTCTTCCTCATTCTGTTGCAACCGGTGCTGGTCGCCTTTGCTGCGCATTTCTTTCTCCACGAACGACTCAATCGCAATCACTTTGTCGCGATGGGATTAACGGTACTCGGCGCGGCGATTATTACGTGGGGCGATGTTCAATTTTCACCGGAATATTTGTTTGGCGATTTTTTGGCGTTCCTCGGTGTAATTCTCGCCGGTGCGTATAATTTTGCGGCGCGGTTAGCACGGCCGGATCACCCGGAACATGGACTAGGCGTACCGCTCCACCGCTACCTACCACTCGTTTACTTTGTCGCAACCTTCGGTTTGCTCATCCTATGTCTCATCACGGGACAATCACTCGGACCGTACTCGCCTGAGATGTGGTGGATTCTGGTGGCGCTCGGACTCATTCCGACGGTGATTGGGCACAGTATTTTCAATTGGGCGATGCGCTACCTCCCGATTCTATCGGTCAATATCGCATTGGTCGGTGAGCCGATTGGTTCGACGCTATTCGCGTGGTGGATTCTCAAGGAAGTTCCGCAGGCGGGGATATTTATCGGCGGCCCACTCATGATTCTCGCTGTAGTCATGGTAGTGCTGCGGCCGCCAGTGCAGCGCCGTCATTAGGTATTGGGTGTAAGGTGTAGGGTGTAGGGTAGGGGCGGACTCCCACGTCCGGTTGAATTTTATGTTTGGGGTGGTTACGGGCTTCCAAGCCCGTTCCGTAGGGGCGTGCCGCGCATGCCCTTATGTTACATCGTAGGGGCGGCTGGCAGCCGCTCTTTTGCCCCTGTCTGTCCGTGTCATTGCGAGCGAAGCGAAGCAATCTCATTTGGTATCGTAGGGGCAGACCCTCTGGGTCGCCCCTTCTTTCTTACAGGTCTGGAGACCTGTCCCTACCCATTACAGGCGGGGACGCCTGTCTCTACCCTTTACAGGCGGGGACGCCTGTCTCTACCCCAACACCCAATGCCTATTGCCCATCACCTACTTTAACAACACCATCTTCTGTGTCTTCACAAATTCCCCGGCTTGCATCCGTAGGAAATAGGTACCGGTCGCGAGGGTTGTTCCATCGAATTTGACTTGATACGATCCCGGATTTTGGTGGAAATTCACCAACGTAGCGACTTCACGACCGGAAACATCGAATACTTTCAAATCGACTTTACCCGTTTTCGGAATCGTGTATTCAATGGTGGTGGTTGCATTGAATGGGTTGGGATAATTCGGTTTCAGACCGAATACTTGCGGATTTTCCGTTCCCACTCGATCCACTACTGCTAACGCTTGCGAACAATCGTAAATACCAAGATTTGAGTAATCAGACACACAAATAACACTATCACGAATTGAAATTGTCGTAGCATAATCCAACGTATTGTAATAACCGATTTCATGAGGCTGAATTGGATTAGAAATATTGAACAATCTGATCCCTTCATATCCACATGCAATCAGTAAGTAATTTTGAAACAACTTAATATCAACAACTCTACCTCTTAAGGGAACTTGAGTTTCGATTCTTGGTTGTTGGATATTCTGAACATTCAATATATAAAGCACTGAATCAGTTCCTACAACACAGTAGTTTGTATCGATCACTCCTATCGTTCTACACATGAAAGGTGCTATCAGTTGAGAAATGATCCTCATTGAATCTGGGTTGGATGTTGAAATGAATAATACACCTCCATTTGAGTCGGCGACATATGCGATTTCCTCGTTTAGCTCGATATCAACTGCATAACCAGGTGTATCTATAGTATATAACAAACTTGGTAAGGATAGATTGGTGATGTCAATGATACTTACACCTAAATTGAAGTTTGCAACGAGAGCGTGATCACCTGCAATTGCAATGCTAAAAATACTTCCTGGTGTATTACAATGACCTATTTCCCGGGTTTGCATGGAATCATCATATGAATAAACTCGAAACACATGTCCATCAGCAACGAAAATTGTGTTATCAGTCACTATGAGTGTTTGTGGTTCATAACCCGTTGTGCAAATCCTTCGTGGACGAATCGCTGACATATCATTTAAGTTAACATGCATGATGAAATTCCCGAGTTGATAAAACAGATTATCACCAACAAGTGCATGAGTTTTAGTTTTTCCAAACAGACTTCTTGCAAACATTCCTGTGTGCGATGTATCACTTAACGTCAATCCAAAACTGCTTGATGCAGCAAAAACAACCCCATCATTCAAATCGATATCAATAATTATGCTATTTGAAGGACTGCCTTCTGAGTAGCCGTAATTCATAAAGCGAATTTGGTAAATACTATCAGGATTTACGACACTGATCGTTCTGATAAAGTAATTGTAAAAATTCGGTGTCGGCCATTGAGATAACGAATAGTATGCACTACTGATAAATGCAGTTGCATTTACAACACTCAGTGATAAAACATAACGACTATCGAAACCTCCGCCACCTCCTTGACTGCCTTCACCGGTTTCCATGAAAGCACTTCGTTGAAAAGGATTTGCTGGATTTGAAACATCAATTACTCGCAGATAGCCATATTGGTCGGCGAGATAGGCAAAACTGTCTTGTACTACAACTTGTCTAACATTGATTGACGTTAATGTGAAGAATCCTACCGGTTGGGGATTGTTTGGGTTAGAAACATCAATGATCCGTAATCCGCTCGTTCCATCGGCGATATACGCATAGATTCCTGAAACAGTTACATATTGCGCAGAACCGGGGGTATCGCAGGTTCCTATTAATTGTGGTGATGCTGGTATCGATATATCGATGACTTGTAAACCCGTCAAACCATCGGCTACGTATGCATAGTTGTCTGATACAGCAACGCTGTATGCCATTCCTGGTGTATCGTAAAACCCCACTGCCACTGGAGTAACTGGATTCGAGATATCGTAGATACGTAACCCATAACTGCTATCGGTGATGAAGGCATAGTTACCCGACACAGCAACACCACAAGCGTAACCGGGAGTATCCATCACTCCCACGTCAAAAGGATGTAAAGAATCGGATACATCGACGATCCAGCACCCTTTTCGACCGGAAGTTACATAGGCATAATTCCCCTCTACTGTAACCGAATTCGCGCTACCCCAGTCGAAGGTAATCCGCGACAAACACGATACACCGGAGCTATCCTGCGCGAATACCGAAGTAGTCGTTAGAAGGAAAAGAAAAAGAAGAAAGTAGAAAGAAAACGATTTGGTGGAGATGGAGCGCATCGCAAAACCCTCCCGTTCCTGTTGTAAGCAACTCTGTTTACAAGGTATTGAGGGATTTTCCAATTGTCAACGAAAAATGGTAATGAATGTAAAAAAAATGGTGGGTGTAGAAGTTCTTCCGAAACATTTGCGTCGTTCGCCGCACCGGGTCGAATTGAATCCTGCGTATCTCCAGAGCAGGATCACAAACTCATCGAAATCTTTCATTCAGGTTTGTAATTCGACCCCTACCAAAGTGTATGGGCGAACCTCGTGTTCGCCCTAAGACAATAGGGCGGCTGCCAGCCGCCCCTACGACGTGAAATATAAAATGCAATTACCGGTTGGGTGGTACGGTCTCCTGTAATAACGGGATCATACCCGGTGTTAGGCGCAATCGATTTACTTCCGGATTCGGTTGTTCGATCCATGCTACTACGCTATAGAAACCACTGCCACTATTCGCGGCACCGTAATGCAAATAACTGGTGCTATCGGGGTGTAGAAAATACTCCAACGGCTCCCATGTCGATGCAATGTTATGACGATAGAGCAACGTGTAACCATCAACGACTATCGGATTCCCTAATGTTGAAGAATCAACCCGTGACCATTGCAATTGAATGCTAATCCCTGACTTTGTCGCCGTAAGATTTGCCGGCGCTCGAGGAACATCGCTCGCACGACCGGTTAGCGCGATGCGAAGTGTGTCTTCGCTTACAGCATCGGAAATAATTGCAATTTCTCCATTATGATTCCCCTGCTGATTCGGTTGATAGAACAATTGTATCGTCAAGGAATCACCGGGCTGCATGGTAGGCAATTGTGATAATGATGCTGAGAACTGCCCTGATAATGAGACGACACGCCCATTCGTTACGGAAGTATTTCCTTGTACTCGCAAAACCGTAGTCAATGAATCGCGGGTATTGGTTGCCAGCAAATTGGGATAGGTAAGAGCCGTTTCCGATAATGAAAGATAGTAACCAATCCCGGAACCACTGAGGGGAATAATCACTGTTTGATATGGTGACTCAAACGTAATTTGCAACGTATCGCGATAGGTCAATATTGAATCTGGTGTAAATCGAATCCGAATGCGGAGCGAATCGTTTGGTGGCGTAGTCGAATCATTATCGAGTACTGTCCGGGAAAATGCGCCACCATTCGCGCCAGTCAATGTTGCATAGCGAAACGCGATGTTGCTCACATTGGCAATCACCAGTGTTGTCGAGTCGGTGGTATGCGGTTTTCGCGCGGAAAAAGCAACCGATGTTGCCGATTGATACAGCACCGGAATCGGTTGGATCGTAAATGCGGACAGCGAAGTATCAGCAAAGACACTGTTTATTACCGAAACGATTCGTACTCGCGCACTACTGGAAACCGGAGCGGTTGGATTCCACAACTCGATTCCATCGTTAGCGATGTTTGCAAACAGGGTTTCCCAAGTTCCGGTGGGGTAGTTGCGATTGAGTTCGATCCGGACATTGCCGGTAATACCAGAGCTGCTCCAGCGGATTGTATCAGTGCGGTTAATGAGATATTCTTCACCACCATTCGGACGGAGCAACGCAATCGAACCGGGTCGCACAAATAGAAAATCGGCTACCACGGGAATGTGATCGGAACCGTAGTGTAATGCATCGGCAATGCTGTCTGGTACTGCTGTGTTGGGACGGCTATTAATCGAATCGTTGAAGTGATTGCCATCGTTGCCAAACGCAATCATTGTTCCGGTGAGATAGCGGGTTCCGGTGGTATTGTTAAACGCTAACGATGGTAGGAGAAAGTCGAAGCGGTCGTCCATCCCTCCGTCCGAGCCGCCGCCAAATTGCCGCACCCTTGGCGATTGAGTATGAATCGGCGCAAAACTGGCATTGTTGTTCCAACTCCCCGCCGGGAGCGGATCGAAAGCGCGTCCGTCGTTATCAGTCTGAGAACCGGTAAACACTGTGTACGCCGCCTCCGACGACGTATACAAATTCATATCACCGCAATACACGAAGTACGAATTCGCTGGCAATGCATTGGCATAATTACGGACAATTGTTGCCTCCCTTGCCCGTTGCGCTGCATTCG
>JAOTSC010000049.1 GCA_030247525.1 bacterium
ATGTACTACTACGTTATCCTGGGGCGACGTTAAACAGAAGTAATACGATGAATCTGCTTCCAACCAATAGTTTACCGGTATCGATGTGAAGGCAAGATTGTTAAGCTCACGAACAGGAACGATTACTGAATCGAGGATTGCATCCGGCGCACCGTTCCGTTTTGACAGCAAGTAAAATTGCATGTTTTGAATCGTCGAATCGCTTTCAGGAAACGATAAAAAAAACTCAACAGATGATAATGAACAACGTCTGGTCGTCTGCAAGTCGACCGCATAGCGGGTAGTTCCATCGATTGTATCGGGTAGTGGGTAACCATCTGGTGGCGATGAAAGAATCCCGCGAAAATTCTGGAGGTATCGATAGCCTGTCCGACTGACGTTGATCATTTTAGTCGGGGAGAGTGATGCATACCCGTTGGGATCGACGGCGCGAGCGGTAATCGTGTGCAATCCGGAATCGATCGCATTTTCCCACACGAAAAAGTACCGATCAGCAAGCAAGGTGTCGCGTTGTCCCATTGTAAAAACATACCCGTCAACATAAATGATAATGGAATCAACACCGCTATCGTCCGTAATCTTCCACAGTAAGGAGTCGCCGGGACTTAAGGTATCAGTAGCGAGCGGCAATAACCATTCGATGTTTGGAGGTGTATGATCTGGTAATGCGATTTGTTTACCGGAACTGCCCTCTTTTCCTTCACAACCAAAGAGGAAAAGTGCCGTTACGAAAGCGCAGCAACCGATGATAGTAAATTTGTTATGCCATCGCATGGCGGATCCCGGTTACGGTGCGTTCGACGCCGATGAGAGTAGCCCGTGCCCAAAATTCTTCTTGCACTGAGATTCCTTCGATTTCGCGAATAGTATGCAACGATGATAGTATATCGGTGCGGATTTTTGCCGACGCCCATACGCCAAGCCCGAGTTTCCAAGCAGCGACGGCATTTTCATTCCATTTTGATACCGCCTCGGTTAAAACCGCTCCTTTCAGAGAAGACAACAAAGCCGAATCGAACTCAAGCCCGGCAAAGTGGAGTTTCGCGGCGCGTTTGATCGCATCCAATTCGGGATCGATTCGGAGATAGGGATCAACTCCGTGTTCTCGTACTAATTTCACTAATTCTCCCCAATCGAAGGAGCGGTCGTCGGGAGCGACTGATAACGCCTGATTTTTTGCTGAAAACTTCACAAAAGTGATACGCTCCGGATGAAGCTGGAGTGCTCGCTCAACCGCTTCGCGGACGGGCAATGTGTGAATATTCCATGCGATGGGAATATTCTCGTAGACAAGTTTCCAGTCGCGTTTACTATCGCCTTCCCACTCTCCCGTTTGCGATGCATCCAACATGGAGACGCCGGCTTGCGATAACTCATGCGCGACGGCAAATAGAGTTGGGAGCGCGACATTGCTCTTGGCGGCTTGTAAAATGGGATCGATGTTGACGGCAAGTTTCACAAAACAGGTATCCTTGGTTGGTTGTTCACAATCGTGTCTATCAGACCGAACGATGGACAGAATTCGCGGCGGTCTGTCCGATGGAATGCTCAGACAGGATTGTCTGAGCTACGAATTGAGCGACGGAATTAAAAGTCGTCACGCCACGAAACGAAACGGAATTTACCATCGGTTTCCTTACGGGTTTCAAACCGAGCATAACCAAAAATCGGCAACTGGTCGCCAAGTTCCAAGTTGAATGAAACTTGAAAGGAAATGAGGGTATCCGATTGATTGAGTGACGAAACCTCCGATGAAAGTGTCCCGAAAGTTAATCGAATATCATCATAGGTACGAAACAATGCCCCGGTCGCAGTTAAATCGGTTATCCGGTACCATTGGTCATATCTCCCCCGGTCGGGATCATAATATGTGAATAGAAAGCTTTCCGATATGCAATCGGCATATCGTGAACTATCACGATAAAGATAACTGTTCGTGAAATTCGCTAACAGCCCGCCGACTGAGGCTTGTTCGTTCCAGAGTCCCGATTGTTCGTCTCCTCTCTGTGGAGCAAAGAGATTGTGTTCGCATCCGGTAAGTGCAAAAAGGATTCCGAGCAACAATATGGCGGCAAACAATCTCATAGCACCGCTTTCCACTCGGAGATGGTTGGTGCAGTGCCAGTGCGGATGTCTCGCCAACTCAAGATACTGTATCCACCATCGGTGGCGCGAACAAGCATTAGAGTGGCACGAGCAGTAACGGTTTGTTCGACAGCAACTGTTAAACCCAAACGAATGGTGTAGGCAGTCTCAACTTGTAAGCCGGAAAGCGCAGGTTGCTCGGATAACAGGGTAAAGTCGGCTTCGGAAACACTATCAACCGGGAGATTCACCCTATTGAACAACGATTGAGAGAAGCGTAGCTCGCGGGTATAATTGAAATCGTTAAAAACTGCACCGTAACGAGTAGCCGATTCCTCGTCCGGGATAAAACGAAAACTGTCGGAATCAAACGATTGCATATATAGAACGGTATTGCGCTGAACTATCGCCGTCTCAAGAGTCGAAAGTAGCTCAGCCGCAGTTAAAGGGGGTGTTCGACCGCCGCCTTCATCGGTAGGTGATTCAGCATTCCGGTTCGATAACAGTAGGCATCCACTACCGGTTAACATGATAATCGCAATCGTAAACAGAAGTAGCAATCGAATTCGTTGCAAGTGCGAGAAACCCTCGATACTTCTTCGAAGTGGGAGAAGTACTCTTTTGTAAGGATGCTTTGAATCACCGAACATGGGGGCGCCAGTTTTCATCGACAGTACCAATATGCGCATGAAAACCGAACCAACGGAATAGCTCAACAAACATCCGATCAAAAACACCGATATCCGACTCAGGGAAAGAATCTGCCATAGAATCGAAGCGCCCCTCAATAACAGGTACTGCTTGGTCGATTTTCAACGATAGACCGCGCATCTCGGTAGTTTTGAACATCCCACTGAAGTAGAAGGTATAGCCATAACAGTGCTCCACTGAAAAGCGGATTGTCGCATAGCGGTCGGTGCCAAGTAGAGCCATCACAGTTTTGCCAAAATTGATAAAATGCAACAGGTTCTCAGCTAATTTGGGAGCATGAAAAGTTGTTCCGCTATCGAGTCCCCGGAGGTAGGCTTGGGAATCGAGCAAACCGGTTACGCTACATCTTCCTGTGGTGTACTCTACTGAACGGGTAAGTATTACCTCACGACCACCAAACTCCTTCGCGATTTGTTCAAGAGTAAAACCGTTAATTTTGGGATCGGAGAGATAACGAAAGATATCCGGCAAACCGACTTGGGTACCCGATTCCATCGTGTAGCCTGCCATCGCCGATTCTTTCATATACTCGGTCAGGCGACGTTGTACATCGTTAGTGAATTGAGCGATTCGTGCCGATTCCGGTAACAAAGTCATAGTATAGCTACCAAACCGGCGGGTAATGGATTGTTGAGGTGATGGCATCGACTGGTTCCTGCCGCTCGCTTACCCGTCGATGCGAATCGAGATTTTTGTAGACGATCCCAAATCATTCTCGAAGGGGGTTACTCCCATATCAAAGGAAAAGCTCTTCCATTTAGCACCGACGCCATAAGTGAGACCTTGTGAATCGAATCCAAATCGATAACCGCAGCGGAGCGATAACACATGTAGCAATGTCCACTCTACGCCAAGTCCGGCGCGCATTTTTTCGTTGTACCATTGGAGATCAGCAGCACCGCATAGTTCCGTGCCGAAGGGGAGACTGCGACGATACTCGGTTCCCGCCCGCATTATGGAAACGCCGTCGTTCGATTTACTGGAGAGTGACAGTTGCTGGAATGCAAAACCGGAACGCAGCGCAGGATTCCATTGCATTTGCATCCCAAGGGAGTGCCGCCATTCGGTCGCGACATCGTCTTCGATCCGGTCGTAGCGGTAAATCGCACTGTATCCTGCACTAAGACGCGAAGAGATGGCATTGGCAATACCGATGCCAAAATTCGTTTCCCGGACACCAAAGGTTCCCTGGGCGGCATAGGTCGGCAAGTCACGACGCTCTAAATCGGAAGATTCTGCCGTACGAGCTATCATACCGAAAGCCCACTTCTCTTTTCGGAAGGAACCGGCAAGATGCGATCCTTTGACGTCGCCAATCCCGCGATGCATACCCAGAAAGGCGCTGGCGGAGTATGTGGAGAGCAGCCCGGCCGGGTTACTCCAGATGGACATGGGACCCGTTTGGGTTGATCCGATGGCTTCTGCTAACGCAACAGTTCTACCATCGGCTTCACCGCCAATGAGAGTAGCCGCGAAGACGCTGGTTGCGATGGTCAGGAGTATTATTGCGATGATACTTTTCATGCGGTTTGGTTACTTTCGTTAGAAACGATTTAGAAATTTACCATCCACGACAACACGTGGGTGTCTTCCGGTGCAATCGATTCGACGATGTATGCGTAGTCGAGCCGGGCTTTCACTGTAGAGAACGGCATAGCGAGACCGAGCCCGAAGGTGGGAGCTTTGCCGTCGATTCCAGCGCGTAACAGGGCATCGTAGCGGTCAACTTTAAAGAATCGATACTCTGCTCCGGTATGGAGTTTCTGAATCCCTTTCAAGAATTCGCCATCGATTGCCGCTGTTAACTCACGCCAGCGATAACTAAGACCTATCCGGGTTTGTACCGGGTACTTGTCGATTTTTGTGGTGCCTTGACTCCAGTAGCCTTCAGTGTTCCAAGTGTACTTAGAGTTTAAATCCTTTAGAACAAAAGCTGCTGTAATGTTATAGGGTAACTCGACTCGACCACCGATATCGAACCCAACACCGGTTCCCTTGATCGACTTTCCATCGTCTTTGATACCCGGGAATAGTCCGTAGAATACTTTAAAGTTTAAACCGATCGAGACGCGGTCTGGAACGGGTGAGATGGCAAAGCCAAGCGCAAAAGCGTTGTCGCGATAATCGAGGGCAGGTAACGGACTGCCATCGGTATCCCGGCTGTCGATGTCGTCTACTCCGGCATTTATCCACGATAAAGATATGCCAGCTCCCCCTTTGAGTGGCATTGCATAGGCAAGGTGCGCGAATTTGCGATCCAATGCCAACCGGTGCATTGTCAGTCCGATGTTTCGTTGTTTCAAGGCAGGTAGAAATGCCGGATTATCGAAACTGGTACTATACCCACTGGCAAGAGCGGTGCCGGCGTTCCCCATCGCTTTCGTACGACCAGAGACTCCGACACGTAGGAAACTACCCGCCATACTGCCCGCAGTGGTTTGGGCAAAACAGCTCGTGGATAGCAGTAGCACTAAAAGAATTTGGATTGGTTTCAGCATAGTTTAATCAAGAACAATGAGTTTACCCCATGCGACTCCGCCGGGCTTTTCCAGTTTATAAAAGTAGACCCCGTTTGCAAGCGTAGCATTATCAAAGCGACCATTCCAGATCTCAGTATTATCACCTTGAGCACGTGATGCTTTTTTCAGAATGGTACCCGCTTTCTCCATTGCGAAGTTGTAAAGGGTCAACGATACCTCGCCGGAATGAGGGAGAAAATATTGAAACCGCACCGCCCCAAACCGCTCCGGGCTATAGGGATTGGGGTAGGCATAGACGGCTGGTTGTCCGGGATCGGTGGTGGGAATATAGGATCGACCGATACTCCAATTGCCGCCACCATCACGCGATGTCGCCCAGCCATCAGGGCCACCTATCGTAAATCGATTAAATGCGCTCGCAACCGAGTACAGCTCCTGCTCAACAAAGCGTTCCCGACCATTGGCGTCGCGGATTGCCGGGAATTGTCCCCAAGTCTCGCCTCCGTCGATGGATTTGAATAATCCATTAGAACCAACGGCATAGACAGCGATGCTATCAGAGGTCACGTTATGGATTTTTTCACCGATTAAGGTGCGATGCCACGTGCGCCCGTCATCATTGGTGTAAGTGAGGCCGTACTCTTCGCTAGCGCCTTCGGCTTTCCAAGTCGAAGCCCAGAGGGTTTTTGTACCGTTTGCATGGCGCTGTAAATGCAAGGAGACGACAAAGTTCCCCGCTAACGAAAAACTATCGGTTGGTGAATACGAGAAATTCGCCCAAGTCTCGCCGCCGTCTTCGGAACGGTTGACGCCACCAGCGGTGCCGCACCAGATAACCGAATCGTTCTCGGCTAAAACCGAAAAAGCTCGATGGTTTAAATAGGCTAACGCGGAAAAGGGGTTGTTATCGGGGGGACGTGCGCGCCAATGTACCGAATCTCTAACAACCAGCGGTGCGGAAGAGATAGTATCGCGATGGAGGGTTCCCTTCCGCAGTCCGCCGCCAAATGATGCCGCCCAGATTGCATTTGAACTTACCGATAAATCGTAGGTGAGGTTTTGAATGTTAGTCGTGGTTGGGCTATAGGAGGTACAGTCGCGGGAGTCGACCGGCTGCGGTTGCCAACGCCATGTTTCACCACCATCATAGGACCAACCGATGCCGCCACCGGCAGGATAGACGGTGCCGTCGATATTCTCGTCGTATGCGGTTGCCGCCCAGAGTGTGTCATGGAACGGAACCAATGCACTGACTCCACCACGACCGATTTTTTCGCCGGAAGGAATCGAAGTAATCATACTATCGACGATGTGCCAGAAGTTGATTCCATTGCCAGTAGCAAGCCAGATGCCGCCATTCAAGGAATCGACTTTTTGATCGATAACTGAATTGGATAACAACCGTCCGGTGGATGCGCTGCCGTTACTTTGTACAATCGAATTGCGAAATGTACGCAAGCCATATCGTTCCGGTGTCATTGCTAACGCTGGTAACGCGAAAAGTAAAGCAGCGAACAAGATTGATGATTTCATAAGTATTCGATTAATTAACTGCACAATGATGATTTTTCTTACAGGTCAGGAGTCCTGTCCGTACCTGCAAAATGCAGGTAACTATCATTTTACTTACCTATCTGGTAAAGTCGCTGCTGGGATTGCTTCGTCGCTTCGCTTCCTCGCAATGACACGATAGACAAGATTGATTACAGGTTTAGAGACCAGTCCGCACTAGTTTCTTGATGGCGGACACGATGGTCCGCCTCTACCCGAATCTAATATGGGCGTGAGCGGCACGCCCCTACAGAATGGACAGACAGGAGTGTCTGTCCTACCGAAAATCAAAAGGGATTCGGGACTTTCACGAACCGCGTTGAACGCATAGGTTGTACTTGTCCGTTTTTCCTCGCGGACTCTGGAACCCGAATTTGAAAATTGAATGTCGTATCGATACTGCGATTTCCACCGCCATCGTTGGCTGTAAATGTAATCTGATAATGATCATAGGGCAGCCGCACCAAGTTTGGGTTCCGGGGACGATTGCGGTCGTCCAGTTGGAATGTCACGGCGATTTTTCCGTCGCCAGCCGTGATATCGTTTCCAAATCCTTCGCGATAGGTAGAATCATAAATGGTTGAACCCGGTATCATATCCCTCGCCAACCGAACCCGCATCGATGTTACATCAAACGGCGATTGGGGATCGTCGGATGTCACATCGAATGTAAACTGCACCGTATCGTGACTCACTGAATCAAAGTAAACGATATTACCGATTACAGTAGAACCAATTAGTTGGATCGAATCGACAACCGGGGGAAGATTCTCTAACCAAACTACTCGTGAAGTAGATACGGTGTCGTGCAATACATCTTCTGCGATTAACTGGAAGCGATAGTTTCCAGTCGCTAAGCGCGCAGGAAATGAATAGGGCATTTCTAATCGCCAACTTTGATTCCCAGCGTTTGCAGTTAGCGGTGCTGTGCGTTTCCAGTTGTCGGCAGCGTCGTAGATTTCGGCAGTAACAGTACTAACACCACTTACGAAAGCGGTATCGGGATCGAAGACAGAGACGATTAGTGATGTATCCACGCCACTGTAAACGGAATCAGGCGCGGTGACATTTGCGATATACGGTGGTTGATTTGCGACGACTCGCCAATTGGCAGAGACTTGTTTTAACTCGGTGTTGCGGTAAGCAAAAAAGCGGAGAGGAGAACTCGCGACTCCTAATGCGCCACAGTAGATTTGCCGAGACCAAACTCCATCGTTTGGAATCAAATCGTGGGAAGTTGTCGTCGTTAACGGCGAAGCGATTGTGGCGAGATAGCGTGCACTGCCATCGTCAGCGAGGGGAATGCGAATCGTACTATCGGCGGCTATTTCAATCCAAACGGAATCAGCAACAATGCCGGTACCAACTGCTACACGTAAGATGGTGCTCGATTGCAGAGACGCAACAAAAATAGTATCGACATCCAATACGTCGATACCGAAACTGCTGTTATCGGGTGTAGTAGTAACGTTCGCGTCTTTTTCCTCGACGCAACCGCTGAGTAACAAAAATAGAAGTACGGGAAGAAGTAAGTAGACCCGGAACAATTCACCTCCAACGCTTTTCATTCGCCGCAACAATATAAATACGAAATGTCGGCAATATCCGCTATACAGGCGGATTTCATAAAGTAATCAAGCGCAACCGGCGATACTGTTCCTTTCGAGAGAATGGTGTTATGGGAGTATACGATTGGATTTTGCTTCTGTCAAGGCGGTAACCGGTTTTGGCATCCGCTCATACGCAACCACCCAAACCGGAAGAAATACCCAAATCGCTAACCAGCCAAGGGAATTCAAGAGGGCTAAAAGCGGACCTGACGATGTAGCCGGTGGTGGTTGTAATGCTGATAACGGTTCCTGTGACTGGAGAATCGCATTAAGTGAATAACTCGGAATCATAGCATCGTGGGGCATGAACAGAAATGCCAGAATCGCACCCACCAACGATAAACAGAAGGCAAAGGTCTGCTCGGTAGCGGTTACACTCCAGAGCACTTTTTGCATTCCCTTATGAGGGCGAATCATAGCTCGGAGTCGCTCGCTCAACGGCGCATCGCCTGACAACGAGGCGATTGCCAACCACCGTAAGCGAGGATAGACAATCATCAGTAACACCGATACAATTAGAACTAAGAATACGACCGCGACCAGGATAGCAAGGGTAATCTGCGCTATTCCTTGAGATGGTAAGATTTGCATCGAAAGAATGAACAAAGCAACGCTAACGCCAACGACAGTGAAGACAGCGGTAAGTCCGATCAACATATCCAGCAGAGCGGGGATAGCAGCACCGATCCAGAGATCGGCAATTGAGACATCGGTTTTCACATTACGGTACAGGAGAAGTAACCAGCGGGTCGCCGGAGCAAGGGTTATTACGGCAACAAGGGCGACCGCTAACGATAACTTCACGGAATGCCAAATCCATCCGATGATGAAAGAACGGGGATTTATCAAGAGAATGGAATAATCAGGGGTTTGCCAAGAACCCATCCAAAACCAAAAGGGGATTGAAAGTAAAGCGAACGCTGACAATGGTATCCACGCCTTAACCAGAAGCAGCTTTGCCTCTGGGAGTAGCTCCCAAAAGGAACGTGTCATGGTGTGAACCGTGGTTTCAGGCAATTCGATTTATCCTTCCAGATTTTGAACTCAATTTTTACCAATCAAGTTCTAACAGCATAAATTAAATCTACAAGACCCATTCTCGAGTATTTGAGGAATCGGATTCACTGGTAGTTTGTTCGGTTAACTCTGCCCATTCGTCACGTCCGCGAGCAAATCCCACGGCTGTCATGGCAAGCATCACCAAACCGGCAACGGTGGTAATGTAATTCTGGAGATAAGGGGCGTACACTTCCCCATTCGGCAAATAATCGAATATCAATGAGAGTATCGAAATTGTAAATCCGACAAAGAAGCGAATGCCGAGCAATGCTAAGAAGCGCATCCAGAGCCAACCGGGCAATTCCCACCATTCACGCAACAGAATGTTAACCGGTTCTTTGGTGGTAGCCATTCCCGCTAAAAAGTAATCGAACTTAGGTTGCCATCGGACAATGTAGAAAGCTCCTAAGACCAACAACGCCGCCATAAGCAGAAACGTCAACGAACTATTCATCGCGGCGAACACGCCGAAGGGAAGCGCCGCCAACATAAGTATGAAAGTTATCGAAATCTGAATAAGCAGCGCGAAAAAAATGCGCGGTGTTTTCGCAAATCCGGATAGGATGTCCCCAACTCCCCATCCACGATTGCGGCGAGTTCGGTCGATCCATTGAAACATCACCCCATAGGATATCACAGTGGTGACAATCATCAAGACGACATAGATAAACAACAACTTTCCATCATTGAACAACTGCATGGGATTCGTGATGTTCTCATCGAATTTAACTTTCACCAGGTTTTGCGAGACCGATGGAGGAATAATGAAATCGACCAAGAGTGGGAACAATGCCGCTATCAGAATTGCCATGGGTGATTCGATGAAGAAGCGGAAAGTATCGTTAATCACCCGATGGAGCCATGGCTGGAGCATTTCCGGAGCCAGTCGACGCATCGGGGGAACACCGTGGGTTGGTGGTGTCTCTTGCTTCGGATACTGTTCGGATATTGAAGGAGTTTCCTCGGAGTTGTTCTCAGGATCGTTCGGTTGATTCGTCATAAGTGAGAGTTCTCCTTTCGCCACATTGTGAAAGCAACATCACCGTAGCGGCGACGATCCGATGTTTCAAATCCGGGTAAATCCGGTGCCGGTACCCGAAACGGGTGTTCCAATACAATCAAGCTATCGGGCTTCCACCAGACACAATCGGCTATCGCTTGAAAAAGTTCTACAAAGGAAACGTCTGACCAAGGGGGGTCGAGAAAACAAACATCGACTTCTCCGAAGGGAAGCGGATGGCGCGACGCTTTATAAAAATCCTGTTGCCAAACGATTGCCGACTGCCCAACGTTGTTACGCCATGTTTCGCGTTCCAAGTGGTTAAAACCAGTGCGCTCCAGATTTTGCCGGATCGAGCGAACTGCCCCAAAAGAAATGTCGATCAGAACAGCAGTCTTCGCACCCCTCAACAAAGCTTCGACGCCGATGCTACCACCGCCAGCAAAGGCTTCGCAGAAGAAAGCATCGGGCAACTCCGGTGCGAGAATGTTGAACAATGCTTCTCGCGCTCGCGCTGGGGTAGGGCGGCTTTTTGGAGCATTGACCAAATGACGGCCTTTTCCTTCTCCTCCGGTGATACGTGCCACAAAGTTACCCTTTTCTTATTACGTCAATATAATACGGGGTTTTTCCCGGACTATGAAATGTTATTCCATCACGGTAAATGTGTGGTCACTCACCCCTAAAAAATGATGTGTAACTCAATTTGAATTGCGGGAAGCGGCTTTGTGATTTACTTTGCGAATAGTTACTTCAGGAGTAAATCATGCCAGTTAAGAAGAAAAGCGACAATGAAGTCCGGTTAGGCATTATTGGTATTGGAACGATGGCACAAGTCGTCCATATCCCGATTCTGCGAAGCATCGAAGGGGTGGACTTAGTTGGTATCAGCGATCTCGACAGCGAAAAAGGCGAACGCTATGCACAGAAAAACGGCATCCGCTGGTATGAGACTCCGGAAGATATGTTTCATGCCGGTATTGATGGTGTCATTATCCTCACTCCCAACAATAGCCATATGCCGCTTGCGATTGGTGCACTGCAATCCGGTGTTCATGTAATGGTCGAGAAACCGCTGGCACGAAACAGTGCCGAAGCGGAAAAAATGATTTCCGCCGCCGACAAAGCGAAAAAACATCTCTTGGTATTAATGAATCAACGCTTCCGGCAAGACGTCCGGGTCGTAAAAAATTATGTAAAAGCAGGTCGATTAGGTGAAATTTTTCGAATTCGCTGTGGTTGGATGACCAAGTACGATACATGGAATCGTCCGACTTGGGTAGGCGATAAAAAGATCGCTGGTGGCGGTGTGATGATGGATTACGGGATTCAGATGCTCGATTTCATTCTCTGGATGTTAGAGTATCCGAAAGTGGTTCGGGTTTCGGGTGTAACCAAGAAAATCCGGAATAAAGGGAATGGCGAGGATTATGCGATGGCGACGATCTACTTCGATAAAGGAATCGTCATGACTTTGGAAGTGACTTGGAGTTTGCCAGCTAAGGAGAGTGAGGCGTGGACGGTTATTGCTGGATCGAATGGTCGAGCACACATGAACCCGACTCACATTCATCTCCTTGAGAATGAGAGAATCAATAGTTACTTCCCGTTGAAATCGCTTAAGACAATAGACATTCATCGATCAAGTTACGAATCGGAGATTAAACATTTTGTGGAAGTGTTGCGTACCGGAACGTTGGCTCCGGGAGCAACCGCGAAAGAGTGTTTGCAGGCCCTTAAAGTGGTGGAAGCAATTTACGAGACAGCAAAGATCGGTCACGAGATCGCAGTAGATATCGGACCGATGAGGTAGCAGTTACCTTCTCAATGTGGGGGTGTAATGTGCCTTGGGGAGCACAATACAACAGTGTACTAAAATGTGTAGAGCTGAATTACATTGGACAAGTATCTGCAAAGGATTTGTTCGATGCGTTCATCGTGGCAGGTAATTTAGCGCAAGAAAACAATACCATTAAGTTTCTTGCCGACTGTACATTACTTACCGGTGGTCATACCCTTGCCGATGTTTTTACTTTAATTTCCAATTACTCGGCAGGTGGTGTACACGTGCGGTTTCGGGAAGCAATCCTTCTTCCGAAACAAGAAGCGGCTGTACAGGAAGTCGCCTTTTACGAAACAGCATGTCTCAACCGCGGCTTCGACGTAAAAGTATTTACGAACCGAGCCGAAGCAGAAGCCTGGTTAGTGAAGTAGCAGTTCGTACAATACAAGCGATTCTATGATGTTACATGTCAGAGCCCGATAATTTGGGGAAGTTGCTTTCCCGAGTTATCTTCTTATGAAAGCATTTTACGCTTTTTCCTTTACTTATGTTAAAATTCATCCGCAAACTCATCTTTATGGAGTGGATCAAGGCTGAAACCTAATCCCTCCCCTTCTCCGCCGGTTCTCCCTGTGGAAGCAACCGGTACGCATTGTTTCTTCAATAATTAGCTAAGTTGCACCTTATGCGTTGCGTTTTCTCTTTGCACAGATTTTGTGCTGGTGAAACGTGGAAAGGATTTTCCCATGTCTTTCGATCCAAAATCGATTACCCCCGCCAATGTCCATGAGACGATTGGCAAACACATGCTCGCCGATGGCTTCGACATCGTCTTCGATCTCGATAAGTCCCACGGGAGCTGGATTTATGATTCACGAGCAAACAAAGAATATCTCGATTTCTTCACGTTTTTCGCGTCGTCACCGGTCGGATTTAATCACCCGAAAATGCGAAACGATGAGTATATGAAGGAGTTGGGACGCGTTGCGTTAAATAACATCACTAACAGCGATCTCTACACAGTTGAGATGGCTCGGTTCGTGGAAACATTCTTTAACATCGCCGCTCCTGCAAACTTCAAGTACTCGTTCTGGGTATCTGGTGGTACGCTGGGAGTGGAAAATGCAATCAAAGCCGCGATGGATTGGAAAGTCCGGAAAAACTTCCAGAAGGGCTACCGGAAGGAACTCGGCACAAAAGTCATTCACTTTGAGAATGCGTTCCACGGTCGTGGCGGCTACACCGTCTCGCTCACCAATACTGCCGATCCGAGAAAATATCTCTACTTCGCCAAGTTCGATTGGCCGCGGGTGATCCACCCCTCCCTGCGTTATCCCGTGACGCCGCAGGAAATCGAACGGGTTGAAAAGTTAGAAAAGCTCGCAGTTGCGCAAATTCAACAAGCGTTTCGCAGCAATCCCGACGAGATTTGCGCGATCATCATCGAACCAATTCAAGGGGAAGGCGGCGACAACCACATCCGCAACGAATTCGCTCGCGAATTGCGGCGACTTGCAGATGAGAATGAAGCCTTACTGATTTTCGATGAAGTACAGACCGGCGTTGGATTAACGGGTAAGTGGTGGGGCTTCCAGCATTTCGATATCGAGCCCGATATATTCTCGATGGCGAAGAAAATGCAAGTGGGCGGCTTCTTGTCGAATAGCCGAATCGATGAAATTGAGAACAACGTATTCCACGAATCTTCGCGGATCAATAGCACGTGGGGTGCCAATCTCGTCGATATGTACCGAATTTCGACATATCTCGAAATCATCCGCGATGAGAAGTTGATCGACAATACGAATGTTGTTGGTGCGAAGTTCCTTACCGGTTTAGATAAGTTACAAGAGGAATTCAAGTTCTTGAGTAATGCTCGTGGGAAGGGACTCTTCCTCGCCTTCGATCTCCCCGATGGTACGACGCGAGGCGATTTCCTGAAGTTGTTGTGGGATAATGGGATGGCGGTATTGGGTTGCGGTACGCACAGTATCCGGTTCCGCCCGGCATTGAATCTCACATTGGCTGAGGCTGATGAAGGATTGAAGCGGTTACGGATTGCAGCGGAATTGTTTGCTGCGAAGAAGTAAGAAATGTTAACTACTCAATTCACAGGTCTGGAGACCTGCGGGTACCCACAAATGAAAGAACCGTCACTCGTAAGGGTGACGGTTTTTGTATAAATGAATACAGAATTGGCTGTGTTACGTTTCTTCCGACTGGGATTGCTTCATTCCATGGCGCTCATGCTTTGAAAGGTCAAGTAGTGATGTAAGACAATCAAGTTTTGAATTATCCAAGGAAAAAGAAAAGGTGGACTGGATGTCCACCTCTTCGTAACAAGAAACAGCAGAGGAATTACTCTTCGATATCTTCCTTACGTTCGCTGACCATGTCGCCAATTGTGGGAGCGCCACTCGGCAACGGCATCGGCATTTCGTCTTCGCCCGGCATTTGAATATCCTTGGCAAATTCCTGCGCCGTTAAAATCACCTTTCGATTGTCTTTATCGAATTCGGTAACTTCTACGATCAAGAGGTCGTCTGCCTTAAGGTTACGGCGTTTCGGACCTTCCGCGGAACGGGAAAGGAGGCTGTTTGGAATAAAGCCTTCGATTCCGTAGGGTAACTCGACGATGATTCCCTTCTCCACCAAACGCACCACTTTGGAAACAGTACGGGAGTGAATTGGGAAAGTGTCAGCGAAAACGTCCCACGGATTCGATTCGAGCCGCTTGAGCGATAAGCCAATCCGGCGTTCATCTTTGTCGAGTGAAACGACCATGACTTCGATTTGGTCGCCCTTCTTTAAGATGTCGCTGGGGTGGCGAATCTTCTTCGTCCAAGACAAATCACTGATGTGGATCAAGCCGTCGATTTCAGGTTCCAATTCGACGAATGCACCAAACGGAACGAGATCGCGCACGATACCCTGATGCTTGCTGTTAATAGGATAGCGTTGCTCAATGGTGAGCCACGGGTCCGGTGTCACTTGCTTCATACCGAGCGAAATCTTGCGGGATTCGCGGTCGATCTTGAGCACGCTGACTTCGACTTCGTCGCCAACTTGAACGATTTGTGATGGATGCTTGATGTGTTGCGTCCAGCTCATCTCACTGACGTGCACCAAACCTTCAACGCCATTTTCCAATTCGACAAATGCGCCATAACGGGCAAGCGAAACCACTTTCCCCTTGACGTTACTGCCGAGCGGGAAGCGGGTTTCGATATCGTCCCAGTAGTTTTCCTGCAACTGCTTGAGACCCAAGGAAATGCGTTGCTTGTCGGGATCGTAGCTGAGCACTTTGACCGAAATTTTCTGATCGAGTTGGACAACCTGCGATGGGTGTTCGACACGCGACCACGAAAGATCTGTAATATGGAGGAGACCGTCAACGCCACCGAGGTCAACGAAGACACCAAAGTCGGTAATGTTCTTTACCGTACCTTCGATGATAACATCGCGGCGACCTTCTTCGATAATCAGCTTGTGGAGCGTAACGAGAATTTCCGAGCGACGTTCGCTCAAACCTTCTTCCACCAACACCTTACGGGAAACGACGACGTTGCGGCGTTGTTCGTTCACCTTGATGATGCGGAAGTCCATCGTTCTGCCAAGCAGTGTATCGAAATCGCGTACCGGGTGAACGTCGACTTGCGAACCGGGCAAGAAGGCGTCGATTCCCATAAGGTCGACGACCAAACCACCTTTGATCCGCTTGACGATTCTGCCTTGAACGGTTTCTCCGCGCTCGTACAGACCTTTTACTTTCTCCCAGACGCGGAAATGATCCGCCTTTCGTTTCGATAGAACAGGATGTCCTTCGTTATCCATCGAATCGAAATAGACTTCTACTTCAGAACCGACAATGTATGATTCGAGATCGGTAAATTCTTCGAGGTCGATTACGCCGTCGGATTTATAGTTCAACGAGATCGTGACTTCTTTTTCGGAAATCGACGTTATCTGACCTTTCACGATAGAGCCGGGTTGAATATCCGATGCTGTCATGTTAATCAGACTTGAGAAGTGTTCGATCTGGTCGGAAGTATGGTCGCCAGGTTCGGTGGGTAGATCGATGCGAACTTTTTTACCGGTACGTTTGATCGGAGTGGTAGGCTCGAGATTCTCCTCAATGTGCATGCGTTTGCATTCCTTCGATTGTTCCTCCCGCGTTGTGCCAGTGAATTATTAACACTAGGTCGATACTAACCGCATGATGCGGAGATTCTACAGAAACGTGAGTGAAACGAGTTAGTCAGTTACGGATCAACAAATTATACTCTTCCTGTCGTGATCCTTTCGATGGGAACAGCTTTGAAAGGTACATAGGACCCGGGTGGAAAGCAAAATATCCAAACAAGGTGGCAGGGCAACAGAATTGTTTGTTTTTGAAGTGTCGAGTCTCAGAAACAGCTTACTAACATTTAGGTAGTTCAATTATCGCCTAAACTATTTATGTAGAAGGAATTCGGCAGTTTCTACCGTAAAAAGGTCGCTCGAACCACAGGTGAATTCGGAAACCGGAGGAAGTAAGTCCCGGTTGTGGTTGAATTGGGGGTAAAGTTTGCCGTTGACACTCCGGGAGTCACAGATAAAATGGTGACGATGCGACCCAATCGATCATATACTTCAATCGTTCGGTGAAATGTTGCAGGTTCAAAATACAACGTAACTGTTGGATTAAATGGATTGGGATAGGCACGAAGCGTATGCTTTTCCGGCAGTAGTAAGGGAATGCATCCTTCCGGCGGGCACGCGGAAGCACGGGCTAAGGCAGTATCAACCGCACGATTGATATCAGGAATTCCCCATCCGACGAAGGTATCAGGATTGGTTGCACGGGTAGCAGTGCTACGGAGGATGTCTAACAATTCCATCGGTGTTAAAAGCGGATTAGCCGATAAGACAACAGCACAAGCCCCAGCGACAATCGGGGTCGAAAGACTCGTTCCAGAAGCTGTTGTATACTGGTTTGTAGACCCAGCATCCGCGCAATAGACATTACTCCCTTGGGCAACTAAATCGGGTTTGATTCGTCCATCGTAGGTTGGTCCACGACTGGCAAAGGAAGCGTAGATTGAATCGGCTGTAACCGCACCGACTGTCAGGACTGAGTCTCCATCAGCCGGGCAGCTTATCCATGGGACTGAAGATGCACCTTGATTGCCAGATGAATTACAGATGAGTAAACCGCGAGCGGCAGCGAGGTCGGCGGCAACTGTAGTAATGGCATGATCGCCATCGCGCAGGTTGTAAGGATACCATGCCCGATATGAGAGTGAGCTGCTAATAATATCAGCACCTAACGAATCCGCCCACTCCATTCCAGCGACCCAATGATCTTCTTCTAATTGATTTTCGACAACGGTGTTCTCGGTTTTGGCAAGTATGACCGATGCGCGGGGAGCGGCGCCGATATAACTACCGGGGGCAAATCCGGCGACTGTACTGAGTGTTTTTGTACCGTGGCTGCCATCACCGGAATCGGGTAATGGTTGATTGATAACAAGGGAATCGTTGTTGACAAAGTCGTAGCATGTCAGAATGTCCAAGCTGTCGAAAACGATGTGATATGGGGTCGTAAAGCCATAGTAGTTGCGCTTCATTCGAGCAAAACCGGCATCCAATACACCAACGATAATTCCCTGTCCGGCATATCCGCGATCATGAGCGGCGGGGATATTCACCCGGCGCAATTGATTATAGGCAACACCATAATCGGACGGATTCCAATCGAGCGAGAGGTTTTCGCGGTCGCTTGGTGGTAGTTGTGGTTCCGGTTGTGAATCGATGTTGGCGGGTACTTCCGGATCGGATAATGAAACAGCAACCGGTTCGACTTTGCGAACGAAACTGAGTGTGGTTAACGGTTCAACTTCGGATTTTTTTCCCCGAACACTTACTGCCCGGAGGAATTTCGAGACATGGACAATTTCATAGCCACGAGCAGAAATCGAATCGAGATAGTATTGAGGAATCGGGATATCATTCGCATCAGCTAAATTGCCTTGTGAACGGACTTTCGAACGTCGCCATGCTGCACGTGGAGTTAGGTCAGCTTCGGCTTTTCGCAGGGCATCCTGCAATTGCTCCGGGGAAAAAACAGGGTCGCGGAGGAATACCCAACAGCGAGGTGTATCGTTCGCCGACGATGCGAAGGACAGCGTCATGAGTAAAAGAAGTATGCAGGTTGTAATGACAGTTCGCATTTTTTACTCAATATTTGATACGGGCTTGGAAGCCCGTAACCACCCTTTCTTATACTATCCCAAATGAGATTGCTTCGCTTCGCTCGCAATGACACGGGCGGGCGTGGGAATCCGCCCCTATCCCTTGTGTATCGAACCTTGTATTCCGCCCCTAAGCACCGCGACAGGAATGTCGCGGCTACGGCATTGAACGTATGCCATACGCCCCTACCAACGCCCAACTGTTGCAATGCTATTGGAGCCATTCAAGTAGCATCATGACAAAGATAAGGATGAAAGTTCCGAGTAAGAGGAACTTTATCACCCCATAATGCCGCTTACTCCAGTCACCAATCGCTTTAGATGACACACCATTGTAGGCAAATGCGAAAACCACAAGCAATGGTGCGATAAACATCAAGTTGTAAATGACGAGATTCAGCCATGCCATACCACTTAGCTGAGGATCTCGCAACATCATAACAATTGTTGGCAAATAGACTTGTCCGGTACAAACCGATTCAAAGAGCGTAACTAAAAATCCGATTACAATGGAACCGAAAACTAATCTTCCCGGTTTTAGATACTCCCGCATCGTATCGTGAATCCGGCGTTTCAGTGAAGTTGGTAATTGCAAGATAGCTTCACTTGGTGGCGCTCCATTGAGGTACCCCCAAATGTCGCGCAAAGTAAAAGCAATCAGAACCAGTAACAGGACGCCGGTTACAATAAATAACGTTTCCGAAATCCAACGGTATGTATCCAGTTGGGTCAGGATCCCAAATGCCCCGATTCCTAACAAAAGATACGTGAGAAATACTACGATTGTGAACGGAATCCCGACCAAAAGTAAATCGCGCTTCTTACCCCCGACATAGGATATCATTGAGAGGAAAAAGACCAATGTCGCAAAGGCACACGGATTTATCCCATCCAATAATCCCGCTACCACCAATGTCCAGAACGAAAGATTTTGAGCAGTAGAGCGAAGAATGTCCATTGCTTCCTGTGGTCTATCGAGGAGTATCCGCTCTTCGATGGGAAGGGCTAACATCGTATCGACGTATTGCTGGAAAGAATCGAGTGATGCGAGATTGTAAAACGCAAACCGCCCGATTGTTGCGAGAAATGGATCGGCTCTTACTTGATGCTTCCGCTGCAATTCGATGAGTCTTGCCAGTCCGCTATCGGTTTCGGTGTACCAGTGTTTCAGGAGGACACGTCCGCCATAAGCAATTACAACCCGCTCGATTCGCTCGTTTGCTTTCCGGCAAACCCGGCAGGTATGGGAGTGAAAGAATCCCACGACAACCGGCACTTGCACCTGCTTCCGAAACTCGTCTTCCATTACTTCCGGTGGAATCCACTCCTCCCCACTCAAGATGGCAGCTAAACTGTCGAACATTCGAGGAGTCAGTTCAGTCGGCTTTTCTATTAACGAATCACTTTGATACAAAACGCCGTTGGTACCATCTACTTTGGGTGGTTGCTGTCCGTAAGGAGCTGGTGGTGTTCCAGCGACGTTACTTGCGACATAGCTTGACAACCACTGAACGAACTGCTCACGTAATGAGTCGGGAATATGCTGTACAATTGAATCGAATTTCGGATCGGACATCAGCACTCTGACATTGTGGTCGCGCTGGATTTGCTGTTGCTCTTCCGGCGAAACTGGTGTCGGTGTTTGGTATGGAATCGACGATTCTTGATAGTTTTCTGGCGCAAGTTGCTGCGGCATGTCGGCAGGATTGGGGGCTATCGAACCTTCGTTGTCGGTCCAAATTACCCGAATTGGCAACCGGAGGATTGGTGTGGTCGGTTCATCGGACAGGATGTAGAGACTGGATCCATAGTAGCCACGCTCAATTGGCTCGGATTTTAGATAGATTTGAATAAGCGCCGATTGACCAGCAGGTAACTCTTTTGGCATTCCCAGTAATCGCAAGCAGGGACAAGCGGCTTGCCACTCATCAAGAGTACGAAGCTCTTTACCGGTATTGTATAGCGTTACTGCGAGAGAATGTTCGATACCGGCAACCCGAGTACCAAAGTCGAGGGTATCGGAACCGATATCCCACTCCAAAGTGGTTTTCGCATAACCAATCGAAACGACAAGCAGTATAACTGGTAGGAAGAGTCTTCTCATCCAATTCGGTGGTATCTTTTGCTGTCGAAATTGAAAAGTTCCTTGACTCATTGTCATCCTAA
>JAOTSC010000050.1 GCA_030247525.1 bacterium
TATCATTGTTCGCTGTTTTCCCCGGGACGAAAATCTTGACGTGATGGATATGTACTTAACGAATGGCGGACGAGCGATTCCCAAATTTGTCGTATACGATTCAGAAATGAAGGAATTAGCGCAGTGGGGTGCCCGCCCGGCTGGCGCACAGGCGATAATGCTGGCGGCAAAGGCGGAAGGGGATACGGTAAAAGAATATTGGCCAAAGGTGGTCGCTTGGTATCAAGTGAATCACCCCGCCGAAACCTATCGGGAATGGGAAGAGCTCTTTCGCAGGTTACCGCAATGAACGAAGAGATTCAAAAGCCACGTGAACTCAAGGAAATGACAAAAACACCTGAAACTTGGGCGACGAAAGAAGAATTATCGTTTTTAATCGCCGGTCAAACGAGTTTGATCACAACCAAACGACGGATCATAACTGGTGCAATTGCGGGTGCGATTGTTGGTTTTGTAGAAGCAGGAGTATTGCCCCGCACTTTCGGTGAAATGTGGTTAATGCTTGGATTCATCGGCTTACGGATTGCAACCGGCGTTATGTGTGCGACGATTCCGTGGCGGGCTCATGCGTTGTTTCGCGGCATTGTATTTAGTTTACTGACGATATCGCCGATGCTCTTTCTGTTGCCGGGTGAGCGAATGGTCAAAACATTGTTGATGGCGACATTAGCAGGCGTAGTTATCGGCTATTGGACGGAGCGGTTTGGGATTCCCAAACGAGAAGAAGAAGATGAAATTGAAACGAGTTGAGCTGCTACAAAAGTCAATTTTAGGTTGTCGTTAATATTCTTTCTGTAAGTATTACTCGACAGACAGGAGTGTTTGTTAGACTTTAGTTACATGTTTTTTTAAGCTATGTAAGAGAAGATGAAGTATTTCCGGAGTGAAGCGATTGTTTTGTCAGCCAAGCGGTGGAGTGAATCCTCGTTGATTTTGCAGGCGTATTCAGCTTCCCGGGGTAAAGTAAGTCTGGTATCGAAAGGGGCGCGTCGTCCGAAAAGTTACAACGGCGCTGAACACCGTCCCGGTTCCCACATCGAGGCAATCTGGATCGAACGGGGCAAAAGCGATTTGTATCCATTGGTTGCGATTGATCCTCTCAGCTATATCCGAGTACCTGAGTTATGGGATGGATATCGCTATGCTATGCAGACGTTGAAGTTGACAAAGCAAACGTTGCGCGGCGAACAATCGCACCCGGCAGGTTTTCAGCAACTTTTGCGAACTATGCGTTCCTTTCGGCATGCTCAACAGCCGGAGTTACTTTATTGGCAGTTTTGCTTGCGCTGGGTTGTTGAGCTTGGATTTGCACTGGATTCGGTACATTGTGCCCGGTGTGGTAATACCGTAACTGGGAAACATGCCGAGTTCTTTGTACAAATTGGCGGATTCTGGTGTGATAAATGCTGCCGAAACAGTAAACGCACCGAAAGCGATCTCGGATTTCCAGTGACCGGCGAAACAGTGGCGGTAATCCGGCGACTGGAATCGCTGCCCGAGGAGAAAGCGCATCGAATAAAAGTGTCGGATCAATCGCGCTTGGAGATTGAACGGTTGCTGCAATTGTATATTGGTATGCACTTGGAAGTGAACAACAAGTTATAGCAGCACGAATTTCGTAGTTACAACTCAATTAATGAAATGTCAGACCGGTATATTCTACCGACTGAGAAACAATACACTGAGAGGAAGAACCGTGTCATTACAAACATTTGTAACGAAGTTAACCGATGAATTGGTTCCCCTTTACAAAGAGTCGTGCGAAGGGTATTGGGAATTCACCACGACCGGTAAACCGGAAGCAATGGATCGAAGTGCAAACGCCGACAAGAAAATGATGGCGTTGTGGGCAAACAGCGAACGCTTTGCCGAATTCAAGCAAGAAAAAACCGAAGCGAATGGGAAAGACCCAATTCTGGAAAGAATCGCGACCGACCTCGAATTGCAGTTTATCGGTGGTGCACTCACCCCAGAAGAAATTGAAGATTCGGTAAAACGGGAAAAGGAAATCGAAAACGATTTTACCAATTTCCGCGCGTTGGTGGGCGGAGAGAAGCGCTCGGAAAATTGGCTGCGTGAACAACTCAAAACCTCGAACGATGCGACATTCCGGAAGGAAGTTTGGGAAGGTGCGAAACAAATTGGTTCCGTAACCGGGCCAAAAATTCGTGACTTGATCAAGGCACGTAACGCAATCGCCCGCCGGTTAGGCTACAGCGACGCATGGACGATGCGCATTCAATTGCAGGGACTCGATCCCGACAATTTACTCGCACTACTCAACGATGTCTTTGAAAAAACAAAAGCACCGTGGGCAATTTTCAAACGAAACTTAGAGAAGCGACTTGCTGCGAAGTACAATATCAAACCGGAAGAGCTACGCCCATGGCACTATGAAGACCCGTTCTTCCAGGAAGCACCGGTATCTGAGTATTCACTCGATAAGTATTTCGAGAACCTCGACCAAGAGAAATTGACGAAAGCATTTTACGACAACATCGGACTTTCTATTGATAGCATTCTTGCCGGCAGCGACCTCTACGAACGGGAAGGGAAGCAGCAACACGCATTTTGCATGAGCGTCGACCGTGAAGACGATATCCGCATTCTTTGCAACGTAAAGCCGACTGACTACTGGATGAGTACAATGCTGCATGAATTCGGACACGGCGTCTACGACAAGTATGTCGACCGCGCATTGCCGTTTATGCTGCGAGGACCGGCACACACACTCACCACCGAAGCGATTGCCATGCTGATGGAACGACACGTCAAGAATCCGGCGTGGTTAATCCACTATGCCGGAGTTCCCGAGAAGGAAGCGAAGGAAGCCGGCGAAATTTTCCGCAAGAACATGGTCGCCAAGCATTTGATAATGGCGCGCTGGTGTTTGGTGATGGTGAATTTCGAGCGGGCGATGTACCTGAATCCGGACGCTGATCTCGACACCTTGTGGTGGGATTTGGTGGAGAAATTCCAAGAAATCAAGCGTCCCGATGGTAGAAAGAATTCCGATTGGGCAGCGAAGATTCACCTCGGATGCAGCCCAGTGTATTACCAGAATTATCTGCTCGGGGATCTCATGGCATCGCAACTGCAGGCAACAATCAAAGGTGTTGTTCTGGCAGGGGAGGCTGATGTCGAACAGGCATATATCACGTCGCCAAAAGTGGGAACCTTCCTGCGCGAGAAGGTGTTTCATCCCGGCAGCCGCTGGCATTGGCAAAAGCTGGTAGAATTCGCAACGGGCAAGCCGCTCGTCGTTGATGCATTTATTACGGAATGCAATCAGTAATATGAAGCTAACAACTTCCGTTCTTCTATTCTTACTCCCCATCGTCCTCACGGTGGGGAGTTTATCCGGCTGTGGTACCGGATCGACCTATTATGCGCCTTATCGCCCAGCAGAGCATCAAGTGATGTTGGTTTTACTGCCGCGCGGACAAGGCGGGAATGTCATGGGTCGCGTACTCGACCGGTTGGATCAGACCCCCTACCGGATAGTCAGCATTCCCGAAAGCGAATGCGGCTTACGTACCGAGACCGAAAAACTGTACCGATTATTAAACCGTGCAAATACCGACATCGCTGGTGCAATGGCGAAAGCAGTGAATGCGACCGTCGTTGTGTTTGAGGATGCCGACCCCACTCGGAAAAGTACCGGATACAGCTCTCAGCCGATGCCGGAAGCTGGATCGAGTACCACCGACTTAACCGGAAGGCGCACATCGGATCCGTTACCTACCGAAGAGAGCCGTATTGATGAAACGACCGGCGGCAACATGCGAATTGCGGTGTATGATGTACGTACCCAAACGATATTGTGGCATGAAACGATTGCGCTGAAACCATCACAAGGCGCGCTGGATAATTTTGCCAAGCGGTTAATGAGCGATGGCGGGTGATATTTTTGCGACAGCATACAGTAGAAAAACAGGTTCTTCGGAACCTGTTTTTTTGTTGTCGCTTGGTGAATCGATAGTAAGGATACCACGTACTAAGACATAAAGAGGGCGGACATAAGGTCCGCCCGTACTCAAATCGTCTAAGACGATTTACCATAAGTGGAAGAGAAAAGAAACTATCCCAGATAGGCACGCAGGGCGCGGGAACGGGATTGATGCCGTAACCGGCGAATTGCTTTCTCTTTGATTTGGCGGACCCGTTCGCGAGTTAGCTTAAGTTTCTCACCGATTTCTTCCAATGTGAGAGCCGGAAGATGGGGCTCGCCGTTTTCACCTTCTCTTAGTTGCGGTTCACGTTTGTGGAGCCCGAAGTACCACCGTATAACATCGGCTTCGCGGTCAGTTAGCGTCGCTAATGCGCGTTCGATTTCTTTTTCGAGCGATTCCCGTACTAAATCGACATCGGGCGACGGGCTGGCATCGTCGGGTAGAATGTCCAACAACCGATTATCTTCGCCTTGGCTAAACGGAGCGTCCATTGAAAGGTGACGTCCGTTCATCTTCAAGGTTTCAAGTACTTCCGCCGGCGACATTTCAAGCGCTTCGGCGATTTCATCGACAGTCGGTTCGTGCTCCTGTTGTTGTTCTAACGTCGAATATGCTTTGGTGATTTTATTTATCGCACCAACACGATTAAGCGGAAGTCGTACGACGCGGCTTTGTTCCGCTAGCGCTTGCAAAATCGACTGGCGAATCCACCAAACGGCATAACTGATAAACTTAAAACCACGAGTTTCGTCAAATCGACGGGCAGCTTTGATTAAGCCTAAATTTCCTTCATTGATAAGATCACTTAATGACAGTCCCTGGTTCTGATACTGTTTCGCAACGGAAACAACGAACCGCAGATTCGCTTTTGTCAACCGCTCCAATGCCTGATCGCCAACCCGACCACCTTTCCGGATCAGTTTGGCTAATTCAATTTCTTCCTCCGCCGTAAGCAGCGGGACTTCGCCAATTTCCTGCAAATACCGTTCGAGCGACTGATTGGCGCGAAGATTCATTCTTTCTCCCTAACCGCAACATACTTTTGGATCGTTTGAGCGAAAATTCGTCAAGCTACACCGCAGAAAACACAAAGCAATGAATTCGCGAGGCGAATTCATTATGCTTTTCGATTCTTGCTGTGGTTAATACTATGTTTAGTCCGGGAACTCCTGCCCGCACTACTGCCAAAGCTTCTTCCGAAGCGGATTAACTGCGAAAACGATTGAAGTTTGGATATGCAATGGCATTCCGGCTTCCGCCGAAAGATAGCGGTTTTTCAATTGTTTCGAAAGTGTTACGTCTGGAAATGGTATGAAAGTAAACTCCGAGAGATTGAACTCATATTAATGGGTACGTTCACCATGCAAACCATCTAATAGTTTGTGTAGAAAGGCAGTGTTATGTTCATTGATCACTACATCTCCTAACACTCTGCGAGTATGATTTATAAATTCATCCATCCCGTCACGCGGAAAGAACCCATTACCTTCCAATTTTTCTCGAATACGTCGATACAACCACTCGATATTGTTTGGATTGGCAAGTGGTTGTTCGATGATTTCCTTTGCTTCCGAGAATGCAGAGAACATTTCATAGCAATAGATTTGCACCGATTGCGCTAGATTGTAACAGGGATACACTGCCGCAGAGGGAATCCGACTCCACCATGCGCAGCGCTCCATTTCCTCATTATCGAGGCCGGTATCTTCTCGTCCAAAGACCAGTGCAACGCGTGCATCCATCGGTACTTCTGTCAATTTTTTCGCAAGTTCTTTTGGGGTAAAGAGTTCGCGTTCATGTCGACGGGGTCGGGCGCTGGTAGCAATGGCAAAGTGACATCCCACTAACGCTTCTTCTAACGTATCAACTTTGAGCGATTGTTCTAAGATATCGAGAGAACCCCATGCCATAGCGTAATCGGTACCCTTGTCGAGTGGGAGTTGGTTGTCGACTATCGCGAGTTCGTCGAATCCGCATACCCGGATGGCGCGGCAGGCTGCACCAATGTTTCCCGGGTTCCGTGGCGCGACTAAAACAATACGGACTTGTGGTCCGCAGGAGCGTTCCCATACCGGTCTTGTTAGGTCTCCGGTTCGATTGTTCATTGGTGTACTCAAATTTTAACAAATGATTCGTTCGGAAGTTATCCTCCGATCGGCTGCTTTTCATACTGCAACACTGCCTGTTAAGGTGAGTTTGCCGCGCCTTATCTTACAGTATAACTTATCCTGTTTGCAAAATCGTTAAAACCTATCGGAAGAATCGAGGAAGTCTCCCATGAATTACAAAGAACAACTACTCCAAAAATTTCAAAAGCGTGAAGCCGTGATTGGCGTTATCGGCTTGGGTTACGTTGGATTGCCCTTAGCCGTTGAAACGGCAAAGGCTGGTTATCAGGTAATTGGAATCGAAGTCGACCCTAAGAAGATCGACGCAGTCAACGCTGGTAAAAATTACATTTTGGACGTTAACGACGCTGAATTGGCAGAGTTGGTTAAAGCGGGTAAGATTCGCGCGACCAATGACTACAATGAACTTAAGAATGCCGATGTCGCAGCGATTACCGTTCCCACTCCGCTCAACAAGAGTGGCGATCCCGATATGACCTATGTCGACCAAGCGTTAAAGGGTATCGTTCCGATCGTTCACCCCGGCTTTTTAGTAACGCTTGAGTCGACGACGTATCCCGGCACAACCAACGAACTGATGGTACCCGCATTAACAAAAGGTGGATTAACCATCGGCGTCGACGTATTCGCCGCGTTCAGCCCGGAGCGGGTCGATCCCGGCAATCCAGTGTACAACACGAAGAATACTCCCAAAGTGGTTGGTGGATCGACCCCGGCGTGTCTCGAAGTCGCCGGTGACTTCTACGAAACCGTTATTGCGAATATTGTCCGGGTCAACAGCGCCACTGCTGCCGAAATGGTCAAGTTGTATGAGAACACGTTCCGGGCAATCAATATCGGATTGGTGAACGAACTGGCGATGATGTGCAACGTCCTGAAAGTGGATGTCTGGGAAATCGTTCGCGCCGCCGCTACGAAGCCGTTCGGATTCATGCCGTTTTGGCCGGGACCGGGCATTGGCGGACATTGTATCCCACTCGATCCTTCTTATCTCTCCTGGAAACTCCGTTTCCATGGCTATCGCGCTCGGTTCATCGAGTTAGCGGTAGATATCAACAGCCACATGCCGGAATTTGTCGTTAATCGGGTTATTGCGTTGTTGAATGAGGAAGAACGTTCGATCAAAGGTACGAAGGTATTGTTGCTCGGAATGGCGTATAAGCGCGACATCGACGATGTCCGGGAATCGCCAGCGCTTGATGTATTAGCCATCTTACGACGGCACGGTGCCAAGGTCGACTATCACGATCCGCACATTCCCAAGATCAAAGATGTCGATGACCACGACCATGTAGCAGTCGACGATGAAAAAGTGCCGGAAATTCATTCGGTTCCGTTAACCCCGGAAAATCTTGCAAAATACGATGTTGTTATTGTAACGACCGATCATACTGGTATAGATTATCCTATGGTACTAGAACATGCAAAATTGGTATTTGACGCCCGAAACGCTATGGTGAAGTATCCCGTTGGCAAAGCGAAGGTCGTCAAGCTGTAATCGGTTTCCATTTTGCTAATGCAACCACTTGACCACAAGGAAAGGGAACTCGCAATGAACCGACTTCATGCATTCACCACCGCGATGATTCTCATCGTCACGACACTCGTAGTTTTACTATTTGCAGGTTGTGCGCAAGAGAAGGATCCGGTAACACCGGCGAACATCTTGCCCTCGCGAGTAGCCACTATAACGACACCGGGTTCCACCACCGATTTGACCGTGTTGAACGACACGGTTTACATCGCCGACAATACCATGGGAATTGCCCGGGTAGCGTTACGGAACCAGTATCAATTGGTAATACCGAATCTCGAACCAACAAACATCTTTGGTGAAATTGTTTGGGTGGGACACGATCCCCGGAGTAACCAGCTCTTGGTTGCCGATCGTGACGCAAGTACGGGAAGCCGCTTTCCCAAGCAAGTGTATTCTTTGTTAGGCGATAGTCTTGTATCACTTCCAGGTTTGGATGTATCCGGTCCACGCCACATGGAGTTCTTTAGCGATCCCGACACCGTGCTTCGCATTAACAAGAGCGACATCAACGGCGACTTGTATAACATCTATACCTACAAGTACGACAGCGATTTAGGCGCATGGGCATTAACACCAGGCGGAACGAATTATCGTCCCAATGTTCCATCGGCCGATGTGCAGATGGCGGTCTGGGATAAGCCGTATGCGTACGCCGCGGCGGAAGAGTATGGCTTTGTTGTGCTCTCGATTCCCAGTTATGACGTTGGACCAACGGAATACGGTTATACCGATGTTCCCGGTTATGCGTTATGGGTGGAAAAATTGGATACGCTTTGTTACGTAGCGACCCGGAGCCGAGGGGTATCGGTGGTGTCGGTGGCTAATCCGGCGCAACCGCGGTTACTGACAACGATTCCGGTACCGAATTCGGAATCGATGGAAAAATTGACCATCTCGACCGACAAGAAGCGATTGTATGCAATGGATGGTAATGACGGTATCTACGTATTAGGGTTGTCGAATCCGGCACAACCGGTTCTGTTAGGGTTGTTGCCGTCGATTAGCCCAAACTCGATGTATGTACATCAGGATATGTTATTGGTCGCAGACCAGTCGGAAGGATTAATCATCTACCGATAGTTTCTATTTGAATCAATGTGAAAAACCGGATGAGCAATCATCCGGTTTTTTTATCTCCGTAACCTGAGCGAATTGGCAACCACACTAACCGAACTGAACGCCATCGCAGCGCCGGCTAACATTGGACTGAGCAGAATCCCGAAGAATGGATACAAGATTCCTGCCGCCACCGGAATACAAATCACGTTATAGAGTAACGCCCAAAAGAGATTCTGGCGCATGATGCGCATCGCCCGTTGCGATAGCTGAATCGCGTGTTGGATCATCCGCAAATCGGAACGCAAGAGGGTAATGTCGGCAGCTTCGGAAGCAATATCGGTACCACTCCCCATAGCGATCCCCACTTCGGCTTGGGCAAGCGCAGGTGCATCGTTGATGCCGTCGCCAATCATGGCGACCCGCTTGCCATCGCGCTGTAACTGCTCGATAACCTGCACTTTACCGTCGGGCAACACTTCAGCGAAAAACCGCTGCATTCCTAATTGTTTCGCTACCGCTTCCACGACCAGTTTGCGGTCGCCGGAAAGTAACACAGTTTGGCAGCCGAGTGCTTGCAGCGCTTGTATCACCTCCCGGGATTCAGCTCGCATGGGATCGGATATCGCGAATTGTGCGACAAGAATCTTATCACGTGCTACCAATACCTGGGTGGTTTGTTCATTACTCGAGTCTTCTTGTATTGCTGTGATGCTTGATAGATCGACTCCGTTCGCTGCAAGGAATCGTTCACTACCAATTAAGTATCGACTTCCCTGCACTTGTCCAGTAACGCCGTTTCCAGGGCTATTCGAAAAGTCTTCGACGAGTACGGTATCGGTTACAAGAGGTGATAAAGAAGTGGCTACAGCTTCAGCCAGCGGATGGGTTGATGTACGCTCGATAGCGAGAATACTTTCGATAATTTCCTGTCGCTGTTCGGGAACTGGTTCATAGATTTCGTAGGACACCACACCCGGTTTACCGATGGTTACCGTTCCCGTTTTATCGAACACGATGGTATCAATGTTCTCCAGACGTTGCAACGCTTCGCCATTTTTCAGGAGAATTCCCTGACTGGCGGCGCGCCCGGTTGCAACCATAATCGCGGTGGGAACCGCCAATCCCATCGCGCACGGGCAAGCAATTATTAGTACCGATACCGCGGCAGTCAAAGCCGGAACCAATTGCTCGACTCCGGCAAAAACCAACCACAATAGTATTGTGAGGAGCGAGATTCCCAATACTACCGGAACAAAGATCGCGCTAATCCGGTCGGCGAGTTTTTGCATCGGAGGTCGCGACGTTTGTGCATTCTGCATCCACCGAAGAATTTTCGCTAAAACCGCCGATTCACCTAACGCAGTTGCGCGGAGGTTGAGTGCGCCGTTGCCATTGACCGTACCGCCAACTACGGATGCGCCGATACTTTTTTCGACGGGAACCGGTTCGCCGGTCAACATCGATTCGTCAACATTACTTGCACCAGAAACGACAATACCGTCGACGGGAATTCGCTCACCGGGACGCACCAGAATCTCATCATCGAGCAATACCTGTCGAATGGGAATGTCGAAGTGACTGCCATTGCGAACGATCCGTGCCGTTTTCGGTTGCAGCATTCCCAACTTGCGGAGCGCTGAAGTCGTTTGTCGCTTTGCCCTTGCCTCGAACGTGTTACCCACTAACACCAATGCGATAACGATTGCCGCCGCCTCATAATAGACATCTGGCATAACACCCTGCCGGGAAAACCAGTCGGGGAATAATGTGATGGCAACCGAGTAGAGGAATGCGGCGCCGGTTCCCAACGAAACCAGCGAATTCATGTCGGCGGAACCGTGTCGCAACGCCGCCCACGCCCGGGTGTAAAAGTGCTGGCCCGCCCAACCAATTACGGGAAGTGTTAACAGAAACAGCATCCAACGCAAAGCATTCGGTTCGATGAGATACAGGAATGGAAAGAGAAACTCGAGAATTGGATTCAACCAGTTCGACGTCCATTGCATCACCGGATCAGCGATATGATGCGATTGCATTGCCATCAGCGGCATCGATAGCAACATGATCAGCGCACCGAGTAAAAGTGAAACGATTGCTTTTAAGCGCACTCTACGGAACTGCCGTTCATACTCCTGTTCGCGTTGTTCGGCTTCATCGGCGAGCCCCGGTGCTTCGACCGGTAACTCCGCGCCATAGCCGGTGTCGCGCACCGATTGAACGATGTTGTCGGGTTGGATGACAGCAGGATCGTAAACGATGGTAGCGCTATTCATGAGTAAATTCACCGCGGCATCGGTCACACCCGGCTGTTTCGCAAGCGAACGCTGTACCCGCGCTTGACACGCGGCACAGGTCATGCCCGCGACCGGTATCGTGATTCGCTCATAGTAGGCATTCGCTGCCGGAGGTTGTGTTTGATCGGTTGTTGTCATGTTCGGATGGGAGATTTTTCTCGATTCCTTGCGTATAATTTGGTGTAGTGCGTTCCCTCGTGTATTGTTACGAATGAAATAAAATACGGAATAAATCCACCAATGCGTGTACCAATAAAATCGTTCTCAACGATTGTAATCACAGTACTTGCTTTGCTCACATCAGCGCCGGCGTGGGGGCAATTCCTGTTGATTCCGATGGATGTAACCCAACGCGACCACTTGAAAGCATACGGCGTAGCCTTTGCCGTACTCGAAAAAGGGGGCATCGTCGAGTGGCTGCTCAACTACCGCGGAGGTAGTTTCCGTATGGAGGCTTTACCGGAAATCGAACGGTATTGCTTGTTGCGTGGAGTAACAATCGAGCAACTAAACGCCGGAGCGTCCGCCGCCATCGACGCTAAAATCGAACAGGCGAATATGGAAGCGGTTCGGCTTGAGAAAGCGCCGAAAGTCGCGGTGTATGCACCGGCAGGGGCGCAACCGTGGGATGACGCAGTACGGCTCGCCCTTGAATACGCCGAGATTCCCTACACTCGGATTTACGATGAAGAGGTATTAGGCGGCAAATTGCCGGAATACGATTGGCTCCATTTACATCACGAAGATTTTACCGGACAGTACGGTAAGTTCTATGGGCAATTTCGCAACGCCGATTGGTACGTCCGGGATAAGCGGGAAGAAGAAGCACGGGCAAGAAAGTTAGGCTTTGCCAAAGTCTCGCAACTGAAAGGTGCCGTAGCCGCAACATTCCGGGAATATGTGCAAAACGGCGGTTTTCTGTTCTCGATGTGCAGCGGTACCGATGCATTGGACATTGCATTGGCGGCACAAGGGGTCGATATCGTCGACACCCCGTTTGATGGCGATCCACCGGAACCGCAAGCCCAAACAAAATTGCAGTACAGCAATAGTCTTGCCTTCACGAATTTTCATTTGATTTTCGATCCGATGGTGTACGAATTCAGCGATATCGATACGACACCGGAATTTGGCGCATCGATGCGTGGCGACGATAACGATTACTTTTCGCTGTTCGAGTTTGCGGCAAAATTCGATCCGGTCGCTACGATGCTAACGCAGAGCCACACCTCGGTCGTCAAAGGCTTTATGGGTCAAACGACGGCATTTCATAAAAATCAATTGAAACCGGGGGTCTCCGTCCTTGGCGAAATCGAAGGCACCGATGAAGTGAAATACATTCATGGCATTCTGGGAAAAGGGACGTGGACATTTTTCGGGGGACACGATCCGGAAGATTACCGTCATCGTGTTGGCGATCCACCGACCGACTTAAATTTGCACCGGAATAGTCCCGGATACCGGTTGATCTTGAATAATGTGCTGTTCCCGGCAGCAAAGAAGAAGGAATTGAAGACGTAGTCGTTTTGTAATTGGTAGTACGAATCTGTTGTTATGGTAATGTAAACGAATAGGGCGAACACAAGGCTCGCCCTTATTCAAAAGAAAATAGATCGCCACGTCACTTCAAACACGCAAAGTTGGGTGTTTCGTTCTTCGCGAAGACAATACTACTACGCTTTTTTCGGTGTGTAATTCCAGATCGAATGGGGGGGATACTTTATACCAAAGTTTTCCGGCGAGCATTGCCATTAGTATCGATCCAGTTGTTATCAACAGCTTTTGACCGGTAAACCCGACCAAGTTTAAGTAGAAGAAGTTCACATACAATACAATACCAACAAGAATGGCATTCCACCAATTGTACTTCTGTTTTCCGAAAATCAGTTTGGCGGATTGGAGTTTAAAGGAAACGGCGTTTTGTGGTTTTGGCGTGGGGTGTTTGCCATCGCGATAGCCAATGACAAACGATACAATTAGAATAGCATAACGCAACAGGAGCATTGGTATTGTTGGATCGATTGGCTGTGAAAGGTGAGAAAGAATAAGCGCTGAGATGCCACACGCTAAGTATAGCAATCTAGTTTTGGTGAAGAAACCATTGAGACTGAGTTCCATGTTCTTCTCCTTTATACTACCAAAAGTAACCTCGACTTATCATTCCTCACAAAATATTTTATAGTTTCGTAATTTCTTCCCAAACCATTTTCAATGCCATGTTGATCGTCCGAATCCGATGAACATGACGGGGACCGGGAAATCTCTCTTTGCGGGTAATCGTGCGATAGAGTGGTTTTCCCTCGACAATTTCTCGTGCACACAAACCTAAACAGACGGTACCTACCGGCTTCTCGGGAGTACCGCCGCCAGGACCGCTAATACCAGTTACAGCAATCGCATAATCGGCATTTAGCTTACGAGCAGCTCCTTCCGCCATCGCCTTCGCGCACTCTTCCGATACCGCTCCGTATTGTACCAGTATGTTTTCCGGGACGTTGAGTACATGTTGTTTCACATCGTTATGATAGGAAACAACACCGCCGCGATAGACTGCGCTGATGCCGGGCGTTTCGGTGAGTAGTGCCGCAATCGCGCCGCCGGTACAGCTTTCCGCCGTAGCGAGCCATGCGTTCCGCGCTTCCAATTCCCGTTTGATGACATCGACCAACGAATCGTTTCCCATCGCATAGCGAATGGTTGCGGTAGCTGTCATTAGAATCGGGAGAACTGCATCGATTTTCGCTTCGGCATCGGATTTGGTCGAGGCACGCGCTGTTAGCCGCAAATCGACCATCCCATGTTTGGGAAGAAAGGCGAGACCACAACCGGCATCGTAAATTTTCTGCAACCCATCGTTGCCGATTTTCTCTTGAATCATCGTTTCGCCCCAACCGATGGTGCGCACAGTCTTAGTAGCGATGACTTCCGATTTTGGCAAAGCTTCCAACCGGGTGATAATTGTCTGGTCGGTCATGATCATTGCTTCGGAGGGGACACCCGGTAAAGCGAAAAAGAATTTGCCGTTCCGTTCGACTTCGATTCCGGTTGCCGTACCAATGGGATTGTAGATGCGAGCAGCGCCATCGGGGAACCACGCTTGATTGCGGGCAAATTCCGGCATTGGACGATTTAACCGGGAGTACTTTTCTTCGACATCTTTGAGCATATCGTCGAATTCGCGGATAGTAAATCCGAAATACTCGGCAACGACTTTTTGGGTAAAATCGTCGGGAGTTGGACCTAATCCACCGGTCGTGATAACGATATCGCAACGCTGTAACGCGGTATCGAACGCCTTCCACATCTCTTCGGCATTATCGCCAATCGTGGTGAGATATTTTACTTCAATGCCAATGGCAATTAAACGCAGAGCAATTTCCGAAGCGTTGCTATTGACTGTCTGCCCATACAACAATTCATCGCCAATCCCAATTACTTCTGCGTACATACTCTCACCAAGCTAAGAATTTCGAGTGGGAAATCACTCCCAAGAGTTGAAATGGCAGCAGCGCTAACAACACTGCAAATCCGGCTATGATATCATCGAGCATGATTCCAATCCCGCCGGGTTGTCGTTCGGCTTGGCGGATAGGCGGCGGTTTCAAAATATCGAATATCCGGAACAACAAAAATCCGACTGCAAAGTAAATCGGATTGGTGGGAACAGTTAGCAAGGCGATCCACTGTCCTGCTACTTCATCGATTACGACTTGCGAAGGATCGTGTCCCCAACACCGTTCCATCCGGTGAGAAGCCCAGGTACCAAGGATTGTAACCAAGAGAATGATTTCGAGTTGGGTAATCCACGACAGTTGGGACAACGAAATCCAAGCTGCGGTGGCAACCAGTGATGCAAAAGTACCGGAGGAAACCGGGATGAAACCGACGCCGCAACTGGCGATAGCCGCTGCGATGTAATCGAGCGGCCCGGATAATGGTGCGATTTGGTTAGGTCGTTTTATGATTCTCATTTCAAGTTTTCAGTGGACAGACAAGAGTGTCTGTCCTACAACTCGCTTCAGTGGACAGACAGGAGTGTCTGTCCTACCGAACGCAACAACAATTATTTTACGACGACGAGTTTCCCCTCTTTGACTGTCCAAAGGACATAGGGGGCATTTTTGGGATCACCATTGGCATCGAATTCGATGCGACCGGAAGCGGCATCCCATGCGTTTGTGCGGATGAGGTTTGCCAATTCGTCGCCATTCGCTTTGGGGTTTTTCGCCATTGCGCCAAGTAAAATGTTGGCAGCATCATACGCGAACAACGAATAGGGACCCATCTCGCCATACTTCGCTTTGAAATTCTTGATGAAACTCTGTGCGGAGGGGATTTCATCGGCAGGCGGCGCATACGTCAGCCACGCACCTTCAGCCGCCGAACCGGCAATACGGACGAACTCCTGATCGTAAGTGCCATCGCCGGAAACTAATATTGTATTCATCCCTAAGTCACGCATTTGTTTCGCCAACAATCCCCCTTCGGGATAGAGACCGCCAAACATCAAATAGTCCGGGGACAAGCTCTTTACTTTGGTCAAGATGGCGGAAAAGTCTTTGTCGCCGCGTTGAATGGCTTCAAATATGACAATTTCGCTGGCGGAAGTAAGATTCTTTTTAAATTCTTCAGAAAGCCCTTGTCCATAGGTTGTTTTGTCGTGAAGGATAGCAACTTTCGATTTACCAACGGCGGTGACGGCATTCGCCATGACTTTCCCTTGTTGATCGTCACGACCACAGGTGCGGAAGACGTGCTTTAAGCCGCGGGAAGTCACCTGTGGGTTGGTCGATGCCGGGGTAATCATAATGACGCCGGCTTCGTCCAATAAATCGGAAGCGGGAATCGTGCAACTGGAATTGTAATGCCCCACTACTCCCCGCACTCCCTTAGAAACGGCGCGTTGGGCGACGCTAACCGCTTCTTTTGGATCGGCGCGGTCATCGAATCCTTCCAAGGAGATTTTCTTGCCGTTGATGCCGCCTTTAGCGTTCCATTCATCGACTGCGAGCATGACCCCTTTTGAGATATCTTCGCCCATCTTTGCCGATTCGCCGGTCATTGGTGCCGCGTATCCGATTACATAACCGCCACCCGATTGACAACCAATCGTTACGATGAGTAGAAACGACAAGATTGTGAGTATAACGAACCGTTGCATTGGGTCTCCTCCGAAGTTTTGTTGGTTTGGGAATATCGTAAAGTAATCTGTCGACTGTCCGGTAACAAACCCACTTTCTCTGTTAAAACTCCCGTATCATCTCTCTATAACACGCGGGGATAGGATGAGAAAGCGAATCGGTTGGGCAGCGGCATTTCTGGCAACCGTTCTGGTAATTGTGGTTGTGACGACAAAATCGATTGAAGCAAGGGCAGTGAAAATGGGACAGCAAATACCACGAATGGATCAAGCCGGCGAGTGGCTAAACTCAGCGCCACTTACAGCGAAGGATTTAGAAGGGAAAGTCGTTCTCCTCGATATCTGGGAATTCACTTGTGTGAATTGTCTGCGGACTTTGCCGTATTTGAAAGAATGGCAACGGAAATACGCCGATGAGGGTTTGATTATCGTCGGAGTGCATTGTCCCGAGTTCAGTTTTGGGAAGGATTCGACGAATGTCGGACGATTTGTTCGGGCTCAAGGGATAACTTGGCCGATCGTGCTCGATAACGATTTCACCATTTGGAAAGCGCTGTTAAACCGCTATTGGCCGCGCAAATTCGTGTACGACCATACTGGAAAACTGGTGTATGACCATGTTGGCGAAGGGGGGTATGTCGAAACGGAACAGAAGCTCATGGAACTTCTGGCGAAGCGAAATGGGAAGACGTACGAAACGGGAACGTTAGGGTATGTCCGCGACGAGGATAAACCGGATGCGTATTGCTATCCCCGTTCTCCCGAAACTTATGCCGGATTTGAACGCGGCACGCTCGGCAACAAAACGGTGAAGCAAGGAAAGCTTTTTACGTATTCCGAAGAAGGCGGTCGACCGGTCGCCGACATTCCTTATCTCAAGGGGCAGTGGATTCAAACGGAAGAGTATTTGCAATATGCGGGCGATGGTAATAGCGATGAGCGATTGACGTATCGATTCACCGGAAATGAGATGAATGCGGTGTTACGCGGACCGGAGGGGAGTGAACAGACGCCGCTACTGGTACAAGTCACAATGAACGACAAAGCCGTCCCCGAAGCGTGGCGCGGTCCCGATCTGACAGTCAATGCGGATGGCAATACCTACATCGAATTATTAGAGCCGCGGATGTACCAAGTCATTTACTCGAAACGGCAACATGGCGAACAGATCATCAAATTCTATCCGAAGGCGAAGGGCTTTGAGCTGTATGCATTTACGTTCGGGAGTTGTGTGGTTCCGTGAGCGATGTTGGTTGAAATAAGGTAATGTTATTTGACGATAGTTAATGTTCGAATAACTCTTGTCTCTGGTGTTTGCAATTGAAGATAGTATTGCCCCGAAGTTAATGTACTCGCATTCCAGTAAATGTTTGTAGTATTCGTAGGTATTGTAGCATCGTAGAGTTTGGTTACCTGCCTTCCCAAGTTATCATATACCAGCAACTGAAACGGTTGGTATTTCGTTAACTTGAGTACGATATTTGTCGAATTATTGAAGGGATTGGGATAGACCGTGAGATTGATATTATTTGGGATCAGTATCGATGGTGAAGTTTCATCGATACTGGTTATTGGAGCATTCGTTCGGTATAAACCATTATAGGTTAACCCATGATACAAATAATCGTTGGAATCGATGAATAAAGTCGAATTATCGTATCCGCTTGAATTTTCATACGAAGGCGCGTTGGTAAGTAGTTGCTCCCAAGTAGTTCCATTGTCGGAAGAGCTTATCGTTTTGCCAAGAAAAGCTGTTGTTGTTACATAAACATTGTCATGCGAATCAAACTGAATATAACTGGCATTTACTAGCGATGCCGGTCCTACTCGATTCCATGTTACTCCATCATCGGTCGAGGATTGCACACCATCGGTTGGATGACCACCGCTTGTTGTGGCAAACAACCGTCCGTCACTGCGTTGTGCAATGTCGTTGATTTCGATACGATTCATCACGGGGGTCCAACTAGCGCCATTGTCGGTAGAACGATAGATGTAATTCAGGTCACCGACTAAAAGAGTACCATTTTGGGTAAGGAACACTTTGCGAGGCAATAAAAATGTCGCGTTCGTGTAAGACCAGTTGCGACCGCCATCGAGGGATCGGAGCAATCTTCCATCGAGGTAGTCGGTCGCGAGTAATTGATTGCTGTCAATGCAGACAATCGATCGGATGGTACTTCCTGGACAGTTTGCATCTGTCCATTGTATACCATCGTCCGAATAGGAAATCCCATACCAGCTTGCAGCAAATAATCTTTCGCCACATTGCTGAAAACTAATTACCGAGTAGGGAGAGTTAACCAACTCTTCCCAAGAATCATTTTGGTGTGTAAAAACCTGTCCGGGAGAAGTTCCAAACAATTGCAGACCATGAAATTCTACAATAGCATTTACAGTAGAATTATTCAAACCATTGATTCGGTTGTCCCAATTATTTCCACCATCACTTGAAACAAACGGTCCGCCGAGCGTGCCACCACTAATCAATGAGTTGTTTTGCAAACGGATCGTCTGATATGCATAGCCATAGCTATTAATACTCGACCAAGAATTTGATTGGGGGTGAAACTCTCGGATAGCGCCATCTGCCAAGATGTAATCACCGGGAGAGGCGTAAGTCCCGCCAAAAAAGTTGTTAATGGTGGAATCAAGCACCGACCATGTTTGACCATAGTTACTCGACCATTCAACTCGAGATTCTCTGGCAATGAAAACTAAGCTATCACGTGCTTCGATTCGGTAAAAAATACCTGGCGTTTGATGTACCAATGTCCAAACCGCATCCGTTATTCTCTTACGAAATATTCCAACCGGCTCGATGTCACAATAGTAGGTATCGGTTCCATTCCAAGCAATCGAACGAATAATATTATTGATTGAATCTTGTAAAGTAGGTAAACCGTTTGCATCTAGCCACCATGTAACGCCAAAATCAGTCGACTTAGCCAAACCAGAACGCAAAATGCTTACCACTGTATCGCCGCTCATTATTCCATAACCCACTGGACGATTGTAAGCCCGCAGTTTATTGACATCACCTGTTATCATATCTACTATATATATTATATTACTTTCTGATGTGAACATCAGTAATGAATCACCGATGGGTCTGATATATTGATAGGTGTTACATATATTTGCAACCTTTCGCCAATTCAATCCAAAATCAGAGGTATGATATATTCCACTTGACTGAACTCCCAAATAAATCGAATTCGGTTGACCTTCAGGTGAGTAGAATACTTGGGGATTTCCACCAAACGGTGGACCATCCATCGAGACTAAACGAGGTTGCGAGTGTGCAGAAACTGCAGTTACGAGCATTAGAATGCAGTAGAGAGTTTTTTGTAAGTATTCGGATGTATAATTCGTAATCATTGGATTCTCAATTATTTATAGTAACAAGGCGGACTACTGTTCAGTTCACATACGCCAAATTGATGTGCAAATCCAATGCCAATAAAAGTTTAAAATTGATTTGTAAAATAGGGCGGTTCGACACCGCCCTATTCCGTAAACCAATTGCAGTTCTACGAGACTGAAAATCAAAATGGGGCAAAGCTATTTTGCGACCAGTAGTCGTCACGAAGCGATGCCGCTTCTTTCGCGAACGCGCCGGCATGGGATTCTTCCCATACGGTTAACTGACGATAGAACTCTTTGAGATCGCCGTCCGGGGATTCGTCGGCGAGGCGGCGATACCGGTCGATTGCCGATTGTTCCAGTTGTTGTCCCACCGAGAGCGCCGTCATTTCAAAATGGGCGTCTTTGAGCCGGGCACGGAGCGCATTCGAGAAAATCGGGTGATCCCCTTCGAGATCGGTGACGGGCAACGCCGGCAGCTTTTCGAGCGGCTCATCCTTTAACAGGTGGGCGTACTGTTTCTTCAACCAAACCAAATGCTCGGCTTCCTCGTGCGCCAAGTTTTGGAAAACTTCTTTCCCTTGCGGGTCTTTGGTTTGGGCTGCCGCGACGGTAAAAAACTCTATGCCGCTGCGCTCGGCAATCATCGCTTCTTTCAGCCCATCGAGCATTTTTGCTTTGATTTCGGGATTCATTATCACTCCTTCGGATTGAGAAAAATATAACGTACGAAACGGTACTCTACAATTTCCGATTCGCAGGTTTCCGATGTACTTTTCGATAAGGAAACAGGTGGAAAGGGAAACCAATGCCGGAACAACGCGTTTTTACTGTCGCGGAAGCTCGCGCGATGCTGCCGCTGGTACGCAGTATCGTTCGGGATATTCGCGAGTGCTGGCAGCAGATCCCGATTCCCCCATTGCCGGAGCACCCCAAGTCCAGCGCAGCCAATCTTCCCACTATCTCCCCGGAGGAACAAAAACGGGTGAGTGCGCTCGAAGCAAAGCTCATCGATTACGTCAATGAATTACAGGAATTGGGGATTTCGATTAAATCGGTCGAATCCG
>JAOTSC010000051.1 GCA_030247525.1 bacterium
TTAGTGTGCTATCCTTTGGGGTAGCAAATGCAATCCGTTACAGTCATAAACTACCGCCTAAGCCAGCCGAGCCAATTGTCCTCGATACCGCTGCCGCCAATGAGAGTGCCATTGAAGAGGATATTCTCTTACAAAAAGGGTCGCAAGACGACGATGAACCCGAGGCAACTCCACTCGATTCCCTTTCTCGCGAAAAAACACTCCAAGCCCGCGTTGATGAGTGGCTCCGAAAACCATATATCAATAAAGCTCTATGGGGCATTCGAGTAGAACAACTAGGAAGCCGTAAAATAGTTTATGACCGTTCTGGCGATAAACCACTGATCCCAGCCTCCAATATGAAGCTCTTTACCGCCTGTGCCGCCTTTGAAAAATTGGGTGGAGAGTTTCGTTTCCGTACTGCGTTTGTTGCCTCGAAACCGCTCGACAATAAAGGCGTGCTCAATGGGAATCTTCAAATCATCGGTTCTGGTGATCCAACTCTTTCGCGCATCTTCCATGACGAAGCTTTAAGTCAATTGCTGGGCGGATGGGCGGATTCGCTTATCGCACGGGGTTTGAAAAAAATCACCGGGCGTGTGGAAGTCCCCGAAATCTTTTGGGCAGAGGGTGGTCCTGCCCCAGGGTGGGAGTGGAACGATTTAGCGGAATCTTATGCCGCATTTCCCGATATCGTCGCGATGAACGATAACTGTTTCGATTTGTTAGTCGATGCGGCCGATCAAATTGGCGACACGGCGAGATACCTGATCGATCCGGAAGTGTTGCAAGGGGCTGACGATTTTTCGTTTGAAGCGATAACAACCCCACCAAAAACAAAAGCAAGTCTGGAAATTATTCCTTCGTTTTGGACCGGACAATGGCGGGTAATCGGTTCAATTCCGATCGCGGCACGTCAGTCACGTCGCCGGGTTACGATCCGAAATCCGCGCGAAGTGTGGCGGCGGACAATGGAATCGGTTCTGAAAGCGAAAGGCGTACAGATTGGCGTCGTACAGAAAAAAGGACGAAAATCGGCGGGACTCGATTTTGGTATGGATGCCGAAGCTGCCGAAGTTTCCTCGACGCTATTTCCCGATACGCTTTGGGTGGCGGAATCGCTCCCGGTTAAACGGATTGTAAAAGAGGTCTTAAAGCGCTCGCACAATCTTTCCGCTGAGCACCTCTTCCGCACCGTCGGTTATTACGATAGCGAAGTCTGGTCGAACGAGAGCGGCCGTAGCGCAGTAACGAATTTAATGCGGCAATGGGGACTCGACACCAAAACCTTTACCATTTCCGATGGTAGTGGATTAGGTCGCGCATCGAATATTCCCCCGGAAGTGTTTACTCAATTGCTTGATATTGCTACCACGAAACCGTGGTTCAACGAGTTTTACGAAGAGCTGCCGGAGGCGGGAGAACCGCAAACCACCATGCAGAAACGTAAACTGAAACTGCCTGATAATGTATCGATAAAAGCGAAAACCGGAACGTTGAACAAAGTCTCGACATTATCCGGTTATATCACAAGTCCAAGTGATACCCTCACATTTTCAATCCTCTGTAACCATTGGTATGGCAACGTTCGCCGAGTCAAGGAAGTGCAAAACGGGATACTCACCGAACTTGCCTGGTCTCTCAGCGAACAGGGTCCTCGTATAAAGCTGGACCCGTCTGTGCCTGACCGCTTCCCGATTAAGAAGTAGAAAGGAGTTTTCTTATGCGCGCACTCGTCGAATGCGTCCCCAATTTTTCCGAGGGACGTAATCCGGAGACGATTCGCCTAATTTCCAATGCCATTTCTTCCGTACCGGGTGTTGCCCTTTTGAACGTGGAACCCGACGCTGACTATAATCGCGTTGTGGTGACGTTTGCCGGCGATCCATTAGCTTCGGTTGAAGCCGCCTTCCGGGCACACAAGGTCGCCGCTGAGCGGATCGATATGACCCGCCAAACGGGGAATCATCCAAGAATGGGTGCTGCGGATGTAGTGCCGTTTATTCCAATTTCCGGCATCACGATGACGGAATGTGTTCGCTTATCCGAACTATACGCGCACCGGGTGTGGGAAGAACTCGGAATCCCGATGTATCTCTATGAAGCAGCCGCCCGGACACCGGAACGAAAAAATCTCGCAACTATACGCTCCGGCGAGTATGAAGGGTTGGAAGAGAAACTTCGCGATCCCCACTGGAAACCGGATATCGGTGATGCTGTATTTGTACCAAGAAGCGGAGCTACGGTAACTGGCGCGCGGTTTTTCTTAATTGCTTACAACGTAAATATCGATAATCCCGATCCCAAATTTGCAAACGAAATCGCATTGAATATCCGTTCGCTCGGTCGACCAAAAGTCGATGAAAACGGTAAACCGATTCTCAACGATAAAGGGAAGAAGATATTTGTTCCCGGTCGCTTGAAGGATATCAAAGCGATGGGAGTACCGCTCGAACGCGATGGCAGGAAGATTTCGCAAGTATCGATCAATGTCATCAATTATCGAAATACGCCGGTACATGTTGTGTACGAAGAAGTATTGAAAGACGCCCCTGAGTACAGCTTACAAGTAAGCGGCAGCGAAATCGTCGGCTTGGTTCCTCAGGACGCTTTGGTGCTTGCCGGAAAGCATGCCCTCGAGAAAAACGGCGGTACCTGGGAAGGAAAATCGAGCGACGAGTTGTTACATGCCGGTGTAGAATATCTCGGACTGAATGACTTGTATCCGTTCGATGTGAATGAAAAAGTGATCGAGAAAATCGTCGAACAGAAATTTGGCGGCGAAGAAGCGTTGCTCACTGATCTCTCCGTTGAGCGTTTTACAACCGAAGTCGCTTCAGAAAGCCCAGCGCCGGGCGGCGGTTCGGTATCGGCGGCAGCGGCGGCACAAGGCGTCGCCTTACTCGAAATGGTTTGTGCCCTCACCGTCGGCAAGAAGAAGTACGAAGAAGTTTGGGACGAAATGAAACAAGTGCGTTGCGAATTGCGGCCGTTGCGCGAAGAGCTCATTCGCTCGGTGGATCGCGATACGCAAGCATTCAATGCTTTGATGGCGGCGATGAAACTGCCGAAGGAAACTGAAGCAGATAAAGCTACCCGCAAACAGGCAATGCTGGATGCAACCCGTTATGCTACGCAAGTTCCGTTGCACGTCGTTCGTACGATTGCCCATGCCGTACAATTTGCCCCTGACATTGCGGCGAAGGGGAATAAAAACGCGCTATCCGATGTCGGCGTCGGCGCAGCATTGCTGCGGGCGGGTGCGCGTGGTGCTTTGCTGAATGTGCTGATAAATCTTCCCAGTTTACCAGAACCAGAACAACAGATAATCAAACACCAAGTTGAAACACTGTTCGACACTGTTGATCGCATTGCGAGTTCGGTTGTCCAGTCAGTGCAAGCTTCGCTGTGAATTCTGCGAGATAGAGAACGGAAGGGCGAACCATAAGGCTCGCCCTTTTCAGTTTCATTTGAATAAGCCCCTCAAATCTTCTACAAAATTTCCCGTTGAATTTTCGAAGTGACTTCCGGCCCGTTCTCACCGATGTAGACGTTGATCTCACTACGGACACCAAACTCCGGAAAATACACCCCCGGTTCGATAGTGAATCCGATTCCGGGAATCAGAATCCGGGTGTCGTGGGTTTCAAAATTATCGATGTTCACACCTAACCCGTGAACATGCTTTCCCGGACTCAGACTGTGTCCGGTGCGATGTATGAAGTATTTCCCATAGCCGCGGTCTGAGATGTGCTTACGGCATACTTCATCGATTTCCCACCCTTGGATTATTCTCCCAGCTTTCCACCATTGTTCTACTGCGGTAAGCGCGGCGTCCCTACCACCGGTTACCACATCGTACACTTTGCGATGTTTTGCGGGAACTTCTTTTCCAGCATAACCGACCCACGTGATGTCGCTAAACACGTTTTCATCGCCCGGAACCCGCGCCCACAAGTCGATGAGTATCCAATCATTCGGTTGAATGGTGTAAAAAACATCGCTGGAGGGCATGTAATGCGGGTTCCCGCTTCGCTCGTTGGTCGCGACGACCGGGGCATCCTCCGGTTCGAGATTCTCTTTCACAAATTCGCCAAGAATGAACTGCTGGACGTCATAGTCGGTGATGATCTGACCACTGCTCAATGCCTCACGAATCATCTCGAACGCGGCGTCTTTAATATCGTTTACCAATCGCGAGGCGCGTCGATGATTTTCCAATGTGGTATCATCCCACCTAGCCGTAAGCGTTTGCACCAAATCGGCGGAAGAGTGTAGCTCAGCACCTAATGAACGCAACCACTCCGCCATCCCGGCATCGATAATCGACATCACAGGAATTGCACATTCCGGTGAATATTCGACCGCAATCTTTGGATTCTCTTGTAGAAGTTCTCTAAGAATTGCTCCCATTTCGTGTCGATCGGTGTAGAGCAGTGTCTCTCCGGGGAAGACGCTTAGTTGTTCACTATCGACGCGGTGGGCAACTACTTTTACAGCTCCCGTTCGAGTGATCAGGACAAACAAGCGACGAGTCGTCCAAATCGTCTTCCCAATCGCACGGGTAAGAACAGGATTGTTGCCACGAAAGTCATACAGCAACCACCCATCCAACCCTTTCAGGGTAAGGAATTTCTGGATTTCAGGGCTAAGGAACATTGTGACCTCATTTGCTCGGACTTGTTTGAATATAGCGAGTCAAGGATTCGCCTCCTATCTGACTTTTGCATTTTACGAACACTTCCGTTATATTTCCTTCATCATCGTAGCGCATAAAAATAAGGGAATTTTCATCACTCTGTCGCAACATCTGCGACGAGCGAGTGGGTATGTTTACTCTTTGAGTGTTTCGCTGCGGCAAAGAAGGGCCCATAGCTCAGTTGGTTAGAGCAGCGGACTCATAATCCGTTGGTCCTAGGTTCAAGTCCTAGTGGGCCCACGGTGAAAGAACAGTCTGAGTTGATGTTACTTCAAATGATTTTGTATCGTACAAAACGGTATCGGGCAGAAGCACGCCCGACGGCTACGGTTACGGTTTAGTAACAAGGGAATGGAGTGTACTCCATTCCCCTTTTCATTTTATCGAGGTGAATGGTGAACGAAACGCCCGATCTGAAGGAACAACTTTCATTTCTCGTCCAACTTCAACTGATCGATTCGGAGCTGAAAAATCTCAACGACGATCGCGGTGAGCTTCCTACGCAAATAGAGCAGCAGAAGAAAGAAATCAACCGTACGAAACAAATGCTAGTTGCTTCGCAGCAGGCATTGGATCGGATGGCAGAGCGGCGGATAACTTTGACCCATGAGGTCGAAGAAGCCCGTACCCGCAAACGGAAACTCGAAGATTCGTTATACAGCGTTACATCAAATCGGGAATACGATGCGTTAACTCGCGAACTCGAAGATGTCCAAAAACAACTCGGTCGGTGGGCGGAAGAATCCCAACAGGTGCATAACGATATCGAAAAGCACGAAGCCGAACATGCAAAAATCGATCTACTCATAAAAAAGCAGGAATCCGAACTCGAAAATTTGCAAAAAGAGTTGAATGAAATCGTGGAAGACACGACCGAGATGGAAACGGAACTCATCGACCGCCGGAAGAATCTGGAAGGCAATGTAATCCGTCCGATATACAACCATTATGAACGAATCCGGCAAGCCCGTGACGGGCGCGGCATCGCATGGTTACTCGGCGGTTCATGCGGCGGATGCTACAATTCTGTACCTGCTCAAAAGCAGGTGGAAGTTCGTACATATAAAGATTTTATACTGTGCGAAGCTTGTGGACGTGTCCTCGTTTCCGACGAATTGAAGGGGTAATCAATCCTCGGCAGTAATCACGTTTTGATCTGGATCGATGGCGCAGCGCGGGGAAATCCCGGTCCAGCATCCGCCGCCGGAGTGATCAAGCAAGGCGCAGATATCGTTGCCGAGTGGGGAGTACCACTCGGGAATCGAACGAACAATGAAGCGGAATACAGCGGATTGCTCTTAGCGCTTTATTGGTTACAGCAGTTTCTACCAAATGCCGAAGGGGTCATCCACTCCGATAGTCAATTGTTGGTGGAGCAAACCATCGGACGATGGAAGGTGAAAGCAGATAATTTGCAGCCATTTCATCGCGAAGCCCAGTGGCTGATACATCAAATCCCGGGAATCAAGTTGACGGCGGTACGGCGCGAAAAAAATAAAGCCGCCGATGCTCTTGCGAATCGAGCGCTCGATGAACACCGGGTTGTTGTTAGCGATGACTATTTGCCGTTCGTTAAAACGGTGCTTGTAAAACTGCCATTTACTGCGTCGCAATACACGATTTTTTAGGATGAAGGACGCCGATAGGCGATTAACGTGTTATTTTTTTGTTTTGGGAGAGTTAGGCGGTCGCGTCGGTTTGCAAGAACCGATGAGGAACGTCCGGCCACCAGTGGAGAAAGTGCCCGGTAACACCGGGGCAGGGTAACCTGACGGAAAGGGCAACAGAAAAGAAACCGCCATTGTTCGAGCTAGTAAACCATTGGTTTGCTATGTCGATTTGGTAAGGGTGAAACGGTGAGGTAAGAGCTCACCGCCCGTCCAGTAATGGTACGGGGCAGTGCAACCCCCACTTGGTGCAACATCAAGCAGGTATGTCGCCTCTCTGAGGCGAATGGCTCCACCATTTCCTATCGGAATCATACCGGGTAGATGGCTTGAGACGGTTGGCAACAACCGCCCTAGAGGAATGATCGCCCACGACAGAAGCCGGCGTATCGATTCTCCCTGAATTTTTCTAATATTACAGCGTTCTCGCTGAGAAAATTCGTGCGACGTATCCGCTAAACTTGCGCGGCGTCACATTCATCCTTACAATTCCGCTTCAATGCACTGCGGTTGAGTTTCTATCAATCCTGATGCAATCTGAATTTGGACAAAAGGGGAATGGAAACGATGGCGAGACGTTGGGAAGAACCGGTTCCGTTAGAAGCCGATGTTGTTGCGGCGCTAATGCGGGACTTGAGCGTTTCGCCGCTGATTGCTCGATTGTTGTATCTCCGCAATATCCGCACAGTGGATTTTGCGAGTACTTTTTTTAACCCCTCCCCCAGTGAAACCCACGACCCTTATCTTTTCCCCGGTATGGAAACCGCCGTTGCCCGGATTCTGTTGGCACGCGACCGACATGAAGAAGTAGCGATTTATGGTGACAGCGATGTTGACGGATTGACTGCTCTGGCAGTGCTAACCCGCTATCTCCGCAGTATCGGGGTGTCCGTTCATCCTTATCTCCCTACCCGTTCTGATACCTCCTATGGACTTCACAACCCCGGTATCGATGAGTTAGACGCCCTTGGGGTGACACTCATCATCACTGTCGATACTGGAACGACCGCGGTCGATGCGGTCGACTATGCCCGTTCTGCGAAGAATATCGATGTCATCATCACCGACCATCATGAACCGGGTGCCACACTTCCCGCGGCAATTGCAGTACTGAATCCAAAAATTGCCGGCAGTACCTATCCCTTCCGCGAATTATCCGGTTGCGCGATGGCGTTCAAATTAACGCAAGCGCTAGCCGCGGCAAGCGGTAAAGCGTGGCAGGAAATCGAACCGTTGCTGGAATTTGTCGCGTTGGGAACCGCTGCGGATATCGTTCCATTGGTTGGAGAAAACCGCACGTTGCTATCGCTGGGAATGAAACGCTTACAGAAGGCAACGATACCCGGTATCATCGCATTGTCGGAAGTCGCTGGTATCGATATGCAACACCTCGCGGTGGAAGATTTGTTGATGACGATGTCGCCGCGGATAAATGCTGCCGCTCGGATGGGGAATCCGCAACGGGCGTTGCAACTGCTAATCACTAACGATCCGGAAGAAGCTGGCAGTTTAGCGGTAGCGGTTGAACAGGATAACTACCGGCGACGCGCCTTAGACGAACAGATGATGCGGGAAGCCAACGAATCGGTTCGTCAAAGTTACGATCCTAAAAAGGATTGTGCGATTGTCATTGTTCGTCATAATTGGCACTTGGGATTAATCGGCATCATGGCGTCACGGATTGCGGAATTGTATCATCGTCCCGCTGTGATATTATCGGTGGAAAATGGCGTTGGGCGCGGCTCGGCGCGCACCGTTAACGACTTCGATATCCACTCCGCGCTCTCTTCTTGCAGCGACGTAATGCTGCAATTTGGCGGCCATCGTTGCGCTGCCGGATTGACGATACCGGAAGCTGCGATTCCCGGTTTTATCGAACGGTTTAAGAGTTATGTCGCGGAGCGCATCACGATTACCGATTTGCAACCGACGATTCGCCCCGATGCCGGACTCAATTTAGAATTGATCGATCACGCGCTCCACCGCGAACTACAACGATTGGCGCCCTTTGGTCCCGCAAATCCCCGTCCAGTGTTTATTGCGAAGCGGGTGGAAGTGGTTGGCGCGACGAAAGTGATTGCGCAAAAACACTTGAAGTTCCGGGTGAAACAACAAGGTAAAATCTTCAATGCGATTGCGCTCGGGATGGCGGATCGCTACCACGAATTGAATGGCAACCGTTCCCTCCTCGATGTATGCTTTGGGATCGATCATGCCAATGGCAATTGGGACAACGGTCTCCAACTCCGCATTCAAGACTTCCGTCCCGCAAAATAATTTTTTCGTGTACGGGCGAACCTTGTGTTCGCCCCGTTTGTTTAAGGTTCGGTGATTACGGGCTTCCAAGCCCGTCCGTAGGGGCGGCTGGCAACCGCCCTTGTTTAGTAGGGACAAGACGCCCCGGTCTGTCCGTTTGTAGGGGCGTATGGCATACGCCCGTCTTCTGTAGCGCAGACAATCCTGTCTGCGTTTGTCTTTGCGAGGAGCACGGCGACGAAGCAACCCCGCAGGACTCACGGAACGTAATCCCTTTTGTCGAGTACGGGCGAACCTTGTGTTCGCCCTTATGCTGTTTTAGGTATGGTGAACCCCCTCCTCAAAAACTTTTTCCGTTTGAGCAAATCTCACTTGTTGTAAACGGTTCTTATCGAGTACTTTTACAGGAACTTTGTTTTACACTGATTTTTCATCACCCAAATGCATCAACCGGGGAACCGGGTATCGGTTTCAATACGCCATGACAAGGAGGACGCAATGTCTTTCATCAAGCAATCTCGCATCACGTTAACACGCCATTCCGATCCATTTCGCCTTATTGCACTCTGCTTAGGTCTCGTATTGTTTACTTCCCTCAGTTATGGCTACGGTTTTATGACAACGGTAAACAATCCCGCTTGTCCAAATGCGTCCTTAGTTGATATTCAAGTTGCAAATGATGGATACATTTTCATTTGTGGCCAAGGTGTAATTGGTTACACTCCCGAATTTGGTATGAGCGTTAGTAGTTGGTTTATTACTAAGACAAACCAGTTTGGTGAGACAATATGGACATACACGCCTCGTCTTGATACACTAATCAATCGTTATGTTACGAGTTGGGCAGCAGCGTCAATTTTTCCCACATCCGATGGTGGTTGTGTTTTATCAACTAACGCAAATACAATGACTAGCGATGGTAGCGGTCAAATTGTTAAGCTAAATCCACAGGGACTTTTGGAATGGGAAAGGCAGTTAAGTGCTAATTTAAGTACTGGCGATATCACTCAGATGTCTAATGGGGATTACATTGTATTTAACTCCTATCAACTGAAAAAATTAAGCAGTAGTGGAATCTATACAAACTCATATCCTCAATTGAATGCAAGTCAAATCACTAAAATAAGAGAACTAGAAAGTTTTATCTTCTCATCAGGACAAAGAGGTTATCCATCTTATTCTTACTTTGTTTCCCGGCAAACGTTAACTACTACTGACACATTAACATGTACAGGTTCAGTTCATTTTGATGATTGTTCATTCCTGCTAAGAAATTCACAAGCACCTTTTTATCGTTACTATGATGCAGCGTTTAACTTAGTCTGGAGTCGGGAAACGTGGCTGGGTAATAATTTTAATGGTGAGTGTTCAGATCAATTTACCGAAGCAGAAAACGCTGATTTTATACAATTATCGGGAACTCGCTTATTCAAATATACAACAAACGGCGACACTCTTTGGACCAGAGAGCTTCGCTATCGTGACACTCTGAGAACCTTTTCTCAACTTCGTTCCTCGCCCGATGGCGGTTTCATTCTTGCCAACACCGCTAACAACGTAATCACTGTTGCCAAAGCCGACAGCAATGGAACCCTCAATCCTTCGCAAGCATTTGTTGCCCATCCGAATGGCGCGGAGATTCTCCAGATTGGGCAAGTCGATACCATTCGTTGGTCGTCCTACAATATTACCGGAAGTGTCAATCTTGAGCTGAAACGCAATTACCCCAATGGCGTTTGGGAAATGATTGCCGCGAACATTCCCAACAGCGGCTCCTATCCATGGCTGGTCAATGGTGCGGTATCCAATAACTGTATGTTGCGGGTTAGTTCCGTTTCCGATCCGTCTGCGCGCGACTATTCCGACTATTCCTTCAGCATAGTCCAGCCGGTAATTCAATTGACTTCCCCGACGGGAACTGATTCACTGTTAGTCGATTCCTACACCACAATTCAATGGAATTCTGTGAGTACGACCGGAAATGTTCGGATTGATATCAATCGCAATTATCCCAGCGACTCTTGGGAAACACTCTTTTCCTCCATAACAAACATGGGTGAGCAGTTGTGGCATATCTCCGGTCCGACAACAACCACGGCGCGGATTCGCGTGATGGCACTGAATAATCCCACTGTTGGCGATACCAGCGAATACAATTTCACGATTTATGGTAACTTCAGCGGCTTGTATGTCTATCTCTCCACACAGAACATTTCATTCAATACCATGATTGCTCCATCAATGCGCGACTCGATAAATGTCACTGTTCGCGTGATGGGAAATCAACCTATGTTGGGCGCGCGAGCAATTACTTTGAGTGGTCCGTTCCGTTGCGCTCCGACCAATCTTCCCGCAGTGCCGGCGGGCTATACGACGATGTTCACCGTGTACTTTGAACCGACCACTGAGGGAGTCTTCACAGGAACCGTTGCCTTAGTTTCCACCGCATTGAATGCCGATACCCTTCGCATAACCTGTACCGGAACAGCGCAATGGCAACCGGCAGTACCGCGCAATCTCACGATTACGCTGCAAGGTTGGAACGCCATCTTGAATTGGTCACGCGTCGATTCCACGATGAATGGTGTCCCAATAACCGTAACCGGGTACATCATTTATTACAGTGAATTGAGTTCGGGTCCATGGTTTTTCCATGGGTATACCAGTGGAGCAAATTCTACTTCTTATATCCATAATGGGGTAACCCATTTCTCACCGGTGATGTACTATCGGGTTCGGGCTTGGATTGGTTCCGGTGATAGTCTCGATGAGTTTTTAGTTGAGATGCCCATCGGGACACCAGAATTGGAAGTCGAGCAGTATTTGAAGAAAACAATACAGGTTTGGAGACCTGTCAGTACCCAATGAAATCAATACAGGTTTGGAGACCTGTAACCACCCAAGAGTAGGGGCGAGATTTATCACGCCTGTTGCAGTAGGGACAGACGCCTCTGTCTGTCCGTAGGTACAAACGTCATCGTTGTACTGTCGTGGCTGATTTCAAATCAGCCCGATGTTTACTCGGGTCGAATTCAATTCAACGCATGGCAAGCGTTGAATCACGAACACATCGCTTATTGACATTCAGGTTCGTAATTCGACCCGTACAATGGGCGAACACAAGGTTCGCCCGTACTCTCCCCCTGTAACCACCCGGTCTGCAACTAAAAATCGAGAAAACTCCTCTCACACATAGCATCACCGTTGTAGATTGACTATTTTCAAACTTGAAACGATACACATCATCCACCCCTGCGAAAGGAACGAACAATGAATCGGATGCGACGAGTAATTTTTATCACAATACTGTTAACCCTTGCGGCGCTTACCTTTGCCGCGCCATACGAGACTTCGCTCACTCCGGCGAACACTCCAATTCGAAGTGAAATTGGCACCCGACCAATCGCGCCAAGTATCGACGAAGTGAATGACGATACGCTTTATTTCTGGACGTTCACTCAACCGGAAGGGTGGTCGTTCTACGATGCGTCGGACGCTCCGGCAATGTGGCACCCCGACACTTTCCGCAACGGCAGTGCCGATAGCGCGTGGTGGTGTGGTACCCAGCTCTATCCCGGTTTCAACGGGTACGCAAATTATTGGTATCAGGTTGTTCAAACCCCGATGTTGGATTTATCCGGTGCGACGACTGCCAACTTGGCTTGCAAGATGGCATGGAACTTTGAACCAGCCGGTACGCCGCCCGCACCATACACCGGTTTCGATGGTCTCACGATGTGGATTTCGACCAATGGCGGCAACACCTTTGTTCCGCTTACGAATGTTTCGCCTGCATACACTTGTTCCGCACTGTTCGCCGCCGGTACTTCGGTTTGGAATTTGGGAACGATCCCCGGTTACTCCAACCAACAAAACAACTTCGCGCTCGTGACCGCCAATCTTGCCAACTATCGGCAGGATTCGGTTGTCGTCCGTTGGTCGGTCTTGTCCGACCGGGCAATTTCCGGTGAATCACGCGACTCGCTGTTTGGCGCTTACCTCGATTCCGTACGCATCACCGATGGTACGAATATTCTCTTTCAGGACAATGGCGGCGCTCCCGGTCCCAATTCGCTCCGCGCTGTGCGCACCTACGGTTTTGGACAACATTGGGAATGGTCGAATACTCAATCAGTCTCCGCGCCTACTTCCGCACATTGCGACGACGATTTCCCGAATCAACAGAGCTGCTTGATCAGTCCGTGGCTGACGTTGCCGCAACGTTCGATGTACCTCCGCCTGCAAGTACGATGCGATATGCCCGATACGACCCAAGGGACGAGCACCTCGCTGCGCGATTACTACATGGTGGATATCCAGGGTGCCGATTCCAATTGGACGCGGCTCTATCACGACTATGCCCGTGGCGGACACGGTTACCCCGATTGGTACGATTTTGGACCGGGTGACCCCTACAATTCCAACACAACATTGAATTTATCGCAGTGGGCAGGTCAACCGATGCGAATTCGGATAAAAGCAGTCACCGATTACGACAATAACCCCAGTGGAACCGGTATCTGGATCGACGATGTCCGCATTTTCGCCGATAACCAAGTGCTGTATGATGTAGTACCGGCTGAAATGCGTTTTACCTTCCCGACGACGGTTGGACGCCCGTGGACGGTGCCGGAACCGTATATCAAGATTGCCAATCGTGGACGCGGCGCAGTACAGAATATGCAATGGTGGGTGAAGACTACTGGCGATTTTGTTGCACAAACCCCAGTTGCATCTTTGCTACCAGATAGCACGATTCAGTACAACCTGACGTGGAATATCGCCGAAGCAACGCCCGGCACCTATCATCCCGCCGTGCGGATTCAAATGCCAACGACTCCACCAGAGCTGCGCACCTTGTGGGTTGAGCCGGTTGTCGTGCGTCCGGCCGGTCAATATGAACTGGGCTACAACTCCCGTCACTTCTGGATGAGCGACACCTTAGCCGATGGCCGCAGTTATGCGGTACGCTTTACTCCGACAACCGACGGTTTCTCCGGCGGTTACAGTGCGCGGGAAATCCGGTTCGCAACAATGCCGAATCCGGTTGCTACCAGTGTCCATGTCCGACTCATGACTTCATCCGGTACTCGTCCCGGTGTCGCGTTAATCGATACGAATATCACGATTCCCGCTTCGACCGATTCGATGAATATCTGGACAACTGTCGATCTATCGGGTCGACCGGAAGGCAGAAACCGCACCGGCTTTACCTATGTCGTATTGGATCGCGTTGCGGGACAAGAGTTCCCAATCTTCCCGGCGGACTCCTCGTGGTTGGGGATTCAACATACCTTCAATTGGGGCGGCGGTACGACGACTCCGGTGCAACATAGTCGAGATCTTGGCATTCAATTGGTGATTGATTGGCCGGCGAATGCGGCTCCGGAGCCGGTGTTTGGCGCAGTTCCGAATGCGTTTGCATTGAGCGCGCATCCCAATCCGTTCAACAGTACGACCAGTCTGCGGATTTCGATTCCCACGTCCGGGCAAGTCCGTATCGCATTGTATGATGTGATGGGACGCGAAGCCTTGTCGCTCTACAACGGCAACCTTACGGCGGGGCAGCATGTGATGTCGCTCCGTGCCGATGCCTTGCCGAGTGGGATGTATCTACTGCGGGCAACCAGTGGAGCAACTACAGTCACTGAGAAGATTGTCCTGATGAAGTAGTAAGCCTCTTCGATGAACGATAAGCGCAGATTCTTTATCAAGAGTCTGCGCTTTCTTGTGTGCAAAACTCCTTTGTAACTTGAAGCATACAAATGCTCAGCATTGTTAAGCGAAAAAGTCGCTGAGTGTCGATACACATAAGAAAGAATGCGGTATGTTTAATTTGAACAAATCGGTATTATTAATTCTGATAACACAATTGATACTATTTCTTGGATCAAAGGAAGCTGTTGCTTCCTCAGGCAGTGTTAGTCCTAACCCAGGTTTGTTAACCGCATCTTTTTTCGGTTGTAAATACAACCAGCCGTTTGATGTCGAATATTGGGCGCCTATGGGGTTTGTTGCGTCGTTAGCAAAGGTCGATGTCGAATTATCGCCGGGAATACAGCTACTCAACGGTAATCTACACTGGAGTGGCCGAGCAGATTCATCGTACGATGTTGTGAACAGATTAACAATTCTTATAAGCCAACCCGGTTTGTACACGGTTTCGATAACCAGTAGTGCGACTGATCTCCAAGATTCGGTGTTAGCAACATTGTTACCCTGTAATCGAACATTGTACTTCTATGCCCAAGAAGGCGTGTTAACTGGTGATGGAAGCTACGAGCGGCTTCAAAAACGGGTACAGGATTCACTCTTCTTTCCTACTGCAGATATTCAGCGACGAGTTAAACATCGCTTGGATAGCTTAAATCTCCTGACGGTAAGCGATCAAGATTCAATCGGAGTGTTTTGGATATATCACCAAAGAGTTCTTTTGGATGCCTCCCCTACGGCTTCGAATTGGTCGCTTCATTATTCTACTGAACAGATTAAGTTAATCCGCAAATATCATCTCGTCTATTTACCACTCCGATCCGATGCCGATTCTTTAGTGCAAAACGATACGATTGTTAATGCACAGTTTATCAAACTATCACCCAGTCAGCGGTATAAAATGTCGAATTTTGGCATTTCCCAAATTCGAGAACTCCTCGCAATCGATCAAAATATTGTCAATTCCGATTGCAAATCATTCTGGCCAGATTATTGCGAACGGGAACGGCTTTTAGCCGCCCGAAGAGTAATGTTGCACAACCACCTATCCAACATGAGAGCAATCGTTGAGTAAGCGTATTTCAAGTTTACCTATCGAGTAGAAAGCATTCGTTGCGTTGACTGCCCGTGGGAATGGCATCAGGGGTCTACTTCGTACAAGCACAAGGCAACCACACCCCTCAGTTTACTACCACCCTTCACTACTTGAAATAACGATCTTGAAACCTTTGTTTAATTCGCTCTTTGAATGTTTCTACGTATAATTGGTGATGGAGATTGAGGAGGATTTCGCTCGCTGAATTCCTTCAAAATCTTGTCACGTTTTTTCGAAAAACGCTTTAACATTTCAGCGCGTTGAAGCAGAAGCGGATGACGGTCTTCATTTTGTTTCGCTGCGATAATTCGTTGGTCAAGAGCGTATAGCTCGGTGAGGATTTCCTTGTAAGCATTTGCAAGCAACAAGGAAGACTGATAATCAGGGGAGGGATTATTTATGTCTACCTTGGAGACATTCATGTACGTTTCGAGAAAATCTCTGCGAAGCGGGGAAAAAATCAACCGATATCGCTTAATCAACTCGATTTGTTTTGGTGAGTAGAAATTAGACAGAGTCGCCTCGGTGATCTTATCAGACAAGTAATTTGTATTCGAGTGTGCTGGGTCATTTAACCTTTTCTGAGTGCAAAGAGGAATGTTTGTTTGCGCCTGATGTACAAAAGGGGTGTCGATTAAAACGTGTTCGTTTTGGTAATCCAAGAGTTTCTTTGCTTCTAACGCTTGTTTTTTTTCTACTGGTAGATACCAATTACTCCTTACTGCTCGTTCTAGTGGCACGCGAGCAAAATCAACAACGGCAGTATCTTCCGAAACATACAGATAGTGTGTCCTTCGCTTTGGAAAATAACTTGAGTAAAATTCATCGAGATTATCAGTTGTGTTGAATACCGCTGAAATATCGTAAATGCCTTCATTTACAACCTTAACAGTAAGTGGAACTTTTATAAATTCGGTCGCAGAAGTACTACCCGTCCAGTGCAAAGAACCTTTAATTAATTCAACGCCATTAGGTAAGGTGACATCGAGTGTTGCGTTTGACAGCTGCCGCCCAAAGAATAATCTGTACACAAGGGGAATCGGCTTTCCTATCTTGCCGCCAGAATCACACCCGAGCCTTACTTCAATAGTTTTGAGTCCTGAAGCGTGAGCATTTCCCATCAAGCATATTGTTGCGAAACCGATTAGGAGAATATTTCGAGTTATCCAGTTCATACTGCCTCCAAACAACGAAAGGACATGACAATGAGAGTATCAGGAATGGGGAGGTTACTTGGAAAATGAGTTCACAGCAACACATCCTAAGCACCCACTCATCTACACAACATTAAAGTAGTATTCTTACTCTGCAATGACAAGCAACATCACATCTATACAAAAAACGCAGACCACTCGAAGTGGTCTGCGTTTATTTTTAGAGCTGTGAAACAAGAAAGTTACTTCAGGAGGGTAACCTTCTTCACAATAGAACTTCCCACCGGTGTGGTTGCGTGGAGGAAATACAACCCACTGGCGAACGATGTCCCATTTACTTGAAATGCCGTCGTTCCCGTTGCAACCGTCATCGATTTCGACCACACCGCGCGACCGGTAATATCGGTAAGCGTTACGGTATAGTTCCCCGCTTGCGGCAACGTTAACCGAACCTGCAATTCCGCATTAAATGGATTCGGATAACAGCTCATCGCAAAAGTGGTGGGCAATTCCCGTTCGGGCGTTTCCGGGGCATCCAATGTTCCATCGAACCACTGTAAAATCGGCGACAGCATTTGCGCTAAACCGTAACTGGTGCTCCCTTGGTGTACCGCCTCGATGCCGAATCCCATCACAACTGTTCTCGGCCCTGTAATCGGTTCATTGCCAAAGCACACTGCCGCTACCGGAGCTTCAATCACATCATAACGATACATCACATTGCCATCGAAGGTCGGCGCTAAAACATCCATCGCCGATTGATTCGATGCGCCACTGCTTCCACTCAAATAGAGCCGCGGTGCGGTAAGGGGCAGGTCACGATTGCCATTAACAATCAAACGGTGAATCGAGTCAGACTCAATCGTGCAATGTAAATCCTGCAGTAACGCGGGATTGTTGCGCAATGCCGATAGATGTTGCGAACTCAACAAGAGTTTTCCACCACGATCGAGAAAACTCTGTATTCCGATTAATTCGGAAGTATTCGCAATCGTGCGGTTAGAGCCGCCTAACCAGATAATTTGACTATGATCCTGTAGCAATGCCAAGCGGAGTGACGAGGAATCTGCCGCAGTCGCGAAGTAGGGAATTTGCAAGGAATCGAGTGCTACCCCAACAAAATATGCCGGCTGTGCGAGGGCGCTGGTATCAACCGAAATCACCGCCAGATTTGGTTTCCCGAGCAAAATCCGGAACGAATCGACCGCCGTATAGCCATTATCGGCTTGTCTAACAATCCGAACCATTGCATAGCGGGGATTTCCACCGACAGCTTGTTGGAACAACAACGGACCGACAATAATCGAATCCCGCGCATTCATCGTACCGGCTTGGATCGTTTGCGGTAACGATAGTCCCGCATCACTGCATTCAAAACGAATCGTGGTGTTCGTTGCCGGTGGCGGATACAATGTCAAATCGTTTTTTACATAGAATGAGACCGCCATGCTTTCATTTGGCTCAAAGTAACGGTCACCGTCTCCGATTGATCCACCTTGCCCGTCATAACGGTAATTGAGATTTCGCACCGCTAAATTCGGAAATTCTCCTGGGCCAATGCCGTGATTACCAAATGTCTGATACAGAACGGTGGAGTGTGGTGTACCATTTGCTAAATTACCATCCCGGTCATCATGCTCGAGAATGTCAACGAAGTAATCGAAGAAAGTTTCCGCTAAGGCGTATTTGGAAAAATGCAGTAACGAGTCGGTATAGTCGGCACCTAATGCGACCCGGGTTTCCCACATCGACGCGCTGATAATCATACCATCAGTGTGAACTTGATTCACAAAACTGCCGGGAAAGCGACGGTTGTTGATGAGATTTCGCATGATACCGCCCGCGATGTACAAACCTCCCTCACCCATTTGGGGTTCATCGGTAATTGTACAAGCGAAGAAATCCGACCATGCCTCATTCATTGCGCCCGGTTGACCGGTATAGGGAAGCATTCCTTCAGGATAAATGCCATCGGTTACACCATGAGTGTATTCATGATAAATCACATCGCAGAACATCGCTAAATTGCGAAAAGTCGCAGCACCTGAACCAAAATAAATCCCTTCCCCATTCCAATAGGCGTTATCGTAATTCGGAATTTCCACACCACCATTCATCGAATAATCAAGGGCGTTGTACTGTGGGTCGAGTTGCTTATACCAGTGATGAACAAAGTTCATGTGCCAGAAAAGATTCGTTTCCGAGGCAAAAGCTGGAGGAACACGAAAGGAAAGTGTTACGTCCACATTTCCGGTAGTATCGACGAAAGCCCGATGATCACTGGTATCAATCGGGGCAACATTCGCAAAGGGACCCTCTAAGAAGCCGTTTGCATTGATGTTCTGTCCGCTACCGGTAACAAATCGGCGGACTGTGCCAGAAGAGTCGGAGACCATTGTTTGGCTATTCAATGAAATGTTCATGTCACGGAAGGGACGCATTTCCGCTGGATCATTTAAATAGCGGTTCCAGACAAATCCTTGGGCATTTGCACTGATCCACTCGAAATTCACGCGATTCCAACCGCCAATAAATTCGCCACTCTTCGCATCGATGTAACCAACCGGGCGATTATCGGAGGCAATTTCGCTTTCGACATAGTATGCCGCACGTAAAGCAGGGCCATCTTGGAAATTACCGTCTTGCAAGAGCCATACCGGCACTGCGGTAGTCACTTTCCCGCCGGGTGTCGTAGCAAAAGCTGCTTTCGCAGCGAGAGTTCCCATCCCGACATATTGCTCAGCAACGTTTGGGTTCGCAATCCCTAATTGCAGCGAGGTGACGCGTCCATTGCCATCGATATGAACCGACACTGTTCCATTGTGAACAGGAATTCCCTGTATCGTCTGGCGGAAATGGATGTACCAGCGGGTACCGGCGTGGTTCGCAGATAGTGGTTGTAGTGTAATCGGGGTTCCATACACTTTTTCCAAAATTGGGAGTAGAATCGCTTCACCGATGTGATAGGCTTCCGATTCTGAAGCGGGAATTGCGCTAAACAATCCCGTTCCCATCACACGCCAAGCGGCGATACCGTCGTTGCGAGCATAACCTGACCAGACTTGTCCAGTACGATGATACAGTTCAGCTAACACCGGGTTTGCTTCCGGTGGCAGTGTCGAATGTGACTCCTGCGCTGCCGAACGAATCGCAGGATATACGGGAGTATTTCCCGAAGAAACGGAATACCCTTGTGTTGCAATGGCAAGTAGCAGTGCAAAGAAAAAACTAATGCGCACAGTTCGGTTCACGATTTCTTCCTTTTCGTTTGAAAGAGAGGTAGTTTTTGCTGTAGGCCGGAGTGATCCGGATTCATTTGATAGGCACGTTCCCATTCGAGCTGTGCCTGTTCTTGTTTACCTGACAAGATGAGAAAATCAATCCGAGTATCGACAAAATCAGTACAATCGGGATAAGCTGCCGCCGCAATGGTTGAATGGAGTAAAGAACTATCGAGCGGCGCATCCATTAAACGAAGTAAGTAAGCAAGATTGTTGTGAGCGGCAAAAAATCGCGGGGCTAATTCGAGACAACGACGATAGGCGGTTTCCGCTTGTTGATACTCGCCTGCTACCCGATACACCAAACCCATGTTGTAGAAAGCCCGGTAGTTGTTACTATCAATTTTTACCGCATCCTTGAACTCGAAGATTGCTTTACCTAAATCATTTTGATTTAAAAATGCCAGTCCCCGCGACACCGATTCCTCGGAAGTTTTCAATAACTCACCGTATTGAGTGAATTGATCGGGTACAGTCGCGGCTTTCGGTAAGTCGGCATCGATCACCAAAAATGTCAGAGCAATTGTCAATCCTGTCATTAGCAGGATGTCTAATACAAATCTCTTGTTTACAACAAAATTCACCACACTTCTCCGGATAAGTTTCTCAAAGTACGTTTCGTGCGTAATTATAGCAAGGGGGGAATGATTTCAATGGGTAAGAAA
>JAOTSC010000052.1 GCA_030247525.1 bacterium
GGGGAAGTTCACCAATCTCATCGAGTAGCAGAGTTCCGTTTTTGGCTGACTCAAACAAACCGGGTTTCTGACGAACTGCTCCGGTAAAGGCACCACGTTCATATCCGAATAACTCTGATTCTAACAAATGCTCCGGGATGGCACCACAGTTGATTGCGACAAAAGGACCTTTGCGACATGCGGAAACAGAGTGTAGAAGCCGTGCCAGCAGTTCTTTCCCGGTACCCGACTCCCCTTGTAACAAAACGGTAGCTCGGGTATCGCGTAGTGAGTCGACCCGTTCAAACACCGCTTCCATTTCTTGCGAAGCGCCTACCAGCTCAGCGGTTCCAAACCGTTTCTCTATCACTTTCTGAGTTTCAGTAACCCGCCTGCTCCAATGCAGCAATATTTGAATCTCGCCGAGGTGTATACAGGCATCTTCAAGTGAACATGTTTCAATCGCAAGATTTCCGATTCGCCAAGTAAGCGGCTTCCCGGAACTGGATACCGGCAGGATAGGAAGGTTTGGCAGGAGTTTATGAACCTCAGAAAATAAGTCGCCCGTCACTACTGTATTCATTTGAACATCTACGACTAAAGCAGCGGTCGATTCCAAAGCAAGTAGTGCGAGGATGCTGTCAGTGGTATGCGCCCATTCCCACTGCGCGGGAAATGCTTGCTCACACCGTTTACGAAAACCCGGATCGAGAGTGGCGGCAAGGATTTTCGGACGCTTGTTCATGCATTAATCCAGCGAAGTCACTCGAAGAACCTCTTCCGGGGTTGTCACTCCACTTAGAACTTTAGCGATACCGTCATCCCGTAAATTCATCATGCCGCTTTTCACTGCTGCTCTTCTCAATGCATCAGTTGAAGCATGGGAAACCACTAATTCACGAATTTCATCGTTCATTTCAAACACTTCAAAAATTCCGAGCCGCCCTTTGTACCCGACGCCATTACAGGTTCGACAACCTTTTCCACGCTTGAACCGGTAAGGACCTTTTGTTGGGTCAAGTCCCAGTGATTTTACCATCACTTCGCCAGGCTCATACTCTTCGGCACATCCAGCGCACACCTTCCTCACCAATCGCTGCGCAATAACTCCGGCAGTCGCACTCGCCACGAGGAACGGTTCAACTTCCATATCCACCAACCGGGTAAGAGCACCTGGGGCATTGTTCGTATGCAGAGTCGAAAGCACCAAGTGTCCCGTGAGGGCAGCTTCAACGGCAATCTTCGCGGTTTCGCGGTCACGAATTTCACCAACCATCACGATATCGGGATCTTGCCGTAAAATGGAACGGAGTCCCGAGGCAAAGGTTAAACCCGCTTTAACGTTCACTTGTACTTGCCTAAGCAAGGGTAACTTGTACTCGATGGGATCTTCAACTGTGATTATGTTCACGTCGATCTTATTCAAAATTCCCATTGCTGAGTATAAAGTTGTCGTTTTCCCGGAACCTGTTGGCCCGGTAACTAACACAATACCGTTGGAACGGCTTAACATCCGAATGACTTTATCGTATGCCGCATCCAATCCAATTTTCGAAAGATCTACTTGCAAATTCGATTTATCGAGAATACGACAAACGATGTTCTCGCCATGGGAGGTTGGTAACGATGACACCCGCATATCAATCGACTTGTTATCGATCTGCAACGGTACTCTACCATCCTGCGGTATTCGGCGCTCTGCGATGTCGAGGTTCGCCATAATCTTGACACGCGATAAAATAACAGCCATGCTCTTATGCGGGTATGTTTCGACTTCTCGTAATACACCATCAACCCGGAACCTCACCCGGAGACCTTTCTCATCGGGATTAAAGTGAATATCGCTGGCTCGCTCACGAATCGCCGACGAGAAAATATGGTTAACTAACCGAACTACTGGTGCATCGTTGGCAAGTTGGCTGGCGGCAATCGGATCGACCGACTCGTCGATCGGCTCTCCTATGATTTCGACCAATTCGTCCGATACCCGTTCCGAACCGAAGATATGATCGAGGGCAGAACTGAGTTCACGAGCGCTTACTAATACCGGTTCGATACGGAGGTTCGTAAGCCGTGAAGCAAGGTCGATTGCTTGAATATCGGTGGGATCCTCCATTGCCAGCGATAATGTATTTCCGATGATGAACAGCGGGAGAATCCGGTTTCCGCGTACTACCGCTTCGGGAATACTCTCAACCGTTTTTGTATCAAATTGGTAATCGCTCAGCGAGAAGAAAGGGGTACCCAATTGCTCGGAAAGGGTATCGAGGAGCTGCTCTTCAGTTATTGCATTTAGCTCTACTAATACCTGTCCGAGTTTTTTATTTTCCTGTTTGGAATAGGCAATCGCTTCTGCCAACTGCACGGGAGAAAGCAGTTTCTTTTCGACCAGCAGGTCGCCGAATTTTTGTCGTCGGTTCATCGGTGCAACAACGTTTCGATGTTTTCGATTAAGGTTTTCGGATCGATCAATTTCGTCAAGTAACCGTCCGCCCCAACTTCGGAACCTAAATTCAAATCCTCTTCCATACCGCGTGCCGTTAGCATAAGTATCGGAATCGACGAATAATTTGAATCAAATTTGAGTAATCGGCAAACTTTAAAACCGTCCATTTTTGGCAACATGATGTCGAGCAGAATTAAGTCGGGGCGTTCGCGTTTCGCCAGCGCATACCCCTGTAACCCGTCGGTCGCCTGAATTACTTCATAGCCAGCGACCGATAGCCGAATCGTTAAAGCCATCATGTAATCGGGTTCGTCTTCAACTACCAAGATTCGCTTCTTATCCATTTATAACTCCCTCTACTATCGGCAGCGAGTTGTTTGATCCAGCAGTTGCAAACAACGGCAAAATAATACGAAAGGTTGTTCCGACTCCGACACTTGATTCGGTTTGAATCCTGCCACCCATTCGATCGACCAATTCCTTAACCAGTGACAAGCCGAGACCTAAACCGGGTGCAGCAGCGGCTGAAACCGGTTCCCGGTAGAAGCGGTCGAAGATTTTCGGCAATGTTTCGGCAGAAATGCCAAAGCCTTGGTCTTCAACCGAGATCCGCATAAACCGGTCTTCATATAAACTCGCTGAGATAATCACCGTGGTTTCTTCGTTTGAGTATTTGTAAGCGTTGTCGAGCAGATTGCTAATGACTTGTTGGATTGCTTCGCGGTCTCCCCGTACAAATGGCAGCGTAACATTTTCATCATACACTAAAGTCATTCGCTTTTTCGCATAGACTGTGCGCATTCCCTTGACAATATCATTAACGATTAAATGAATGTCGACTGGATCGCCTTTCACATCAATCACGGCGCGATCCATCCGGGAGACAGTCAAAAGATTCTCAATCAACTGCTCGAGTCGTTTGATGTTACGGAAAATTACATCAATAAATTCGAGTTGTTGTTGCGTTAGCGCACCTAACGCACCTTCTCGGAATAGTGTTATGAACTCCTTGATAACAGCAGTAGGCGTTCGCAATTCATGGGATGTATTCGCAACCCAGCGCCGTTTGTAAGTCTCAATTTCATGCTGGTAGGTGACATTATGTAATACGATAAGCAAACCGACCGACATCGTCTCCGGCATCGGGACTAACGCGACCTCCCGCTCGAGTATTAGCCGTCGGTCGCCGCGTGTCATCGTTAACAGCTCTTTCGAGGTAGTTGGATTCTCGTCGGGTGACTCTTTCAATGCCCGAAATGTCTCACGAATATCGACCCCAATTCGCTCACCTATCACAAAAGTATCACTATACTCTTCGCTTGTTAGCTCGAGGTATTCACGGGCTTGGGGATTTAGTAGCGGTTTCGCATGCTCACTTTCCAAAAACACAATGCCATCGAACAAGCTGTCGAACACTCGCCGCATTCGGCTGCGCTGTTGCTCGATCACTTCCGATAACCGTTGGAACGCGTCGGTTACTTGCACAGCAATTGCCCGAACAAACTCCTGCTCTTTAATGGTAAATGGAACATCCTCTTCTCGCGCGAGAAGAATTGCAGCAATTACTTTTTTGCGAAGGTAAATCGGAACTCGTAATTCACGCCGTACCATTTTCACGATGCCCGATTCAGTCGGCTTACCAAGATAGGTAACAGAGTCGTGTTCCGGCATCGGCATACCAGCTAAATCGTATGAGCTATGACTGATATGATCGATAACTTCTTGGGAAATCTTTCGGTGCTCGCGAATCATCGTCATTTGCAAGTCGGGCAAGGTAGCTGATGTCGCATCCAATGCAATCACGCTTTCTATCGTCTGAAGCAATACTTCACAGACACCTGGCAAGGTGACCATGGCACTGATCCGGCTGCTGAAACTACGAAAGAGCTGTGCTTCTGCAACCGCTAATCGCAGATTGTCTCGCTCGTCACGAATCTGTCGATTGAGTTTAGCTACTTCTTGCTGCAACGCAACTGCTTTAAGCTGCCGTTTGACGACTTCGCGCAATAAATTGAAATCGACCGGTTTCTGTAAATACTCGGAAGCGCCGTTTCGCAATGCTTCCACAGCAGTATCCAGCGAAGGGTATCCAGTTAAAATAATCACAGAGGTCAAAGGGGATTTTTGCCGGACAAAACTCAACAAATCGAGTCCGCTGAGTTTGCCCATATTCAAATCGGTAAGCAGTAAATCGTATTTTCCAGTCTCGATAACCGGAAGTGCTTCTTCGGAGTTGGTTATCGGATCAGCAGCCCAACCTTCACCCGACAAAAACGTGCAGACCAGCTCAGCGATTTCCGGCTCGTCGTCGACCACAAGAATGCGCTGAGTTCCATTCTCCATTAGATACCCTGTCGGTGCATTAGTTGTTCTAATTCGCCGGGATTGGGAGCGGCAGTAAGCGCTAATTCTCGTTGAATAAAACCGCTTTGTACCAATTCGAGCAATGAATGGTTGAGCGATTGCATGCCGTATTGCTGTCCAGTCGTAATCAGATTATCGAGTTGGTGAATTCTACCTTCGCGAATGGTTGAGCGGACCGCTGGAGTTGCCATCATGATTTCGGTAGCCAATACGCGACCACCGCCCGGTTTCGGTAACAGCAATTGGGCAACAACCCCTTGCAATACCAACGATAACTGTACTCGGGCTTGATCTTGTTGATTCGAGGGAAACACATCGATAATGCGATTCACGGTTTGCGCACAGGAATTTGTATGCAAAGTACCGAACACAAGATGCCCGGTTTCTGCCAGAATTAGAGCGATTTCAATCGTCTCGAAATCTCGCAATTCACCTATCAGGATGACATCCGGGTCTTGCCGTAATACATGTCGGAGCGCAGTATCAAATGACAAAGCATCGGCACCGATTTGACGTTGATTTACTAAGCTTCGCTTGTGGGAGTGGAGATATTCGATGGGGTCTTCAATCGTAACGATATGCGCATTCTTCTCGCTATTAATCTTATCGATTAAAGCGGCAAGCGTTGTCGATTTTCCACTTCCGGTCGGTCCGGTTACCAACACTAAACCGTTGTTACGGTTAGCCAAATCTTGTACTTGGCGCGGGATGCCAAGAAAATCAAAATCGGGAATTTCATACGGGATTCGGCGTAACGCGAGCGAAATGGAGTTACGTTGATAAAAAATGTTAGCGCGAAAACGGGAAAAATTAGTGATACCGAAAGAGAAATCGATTCCTCGTTTAACCGCTAAATCTTTCCGTTGATCGGGAGTCAGTAATTTGTCCGCAAACGACTTTGTTTGATCGGGCGTCAGTTGTGGATACTCAAGCGCTTGCAAAATGCCGTCAATCCGAATTTGGGGTGGAGCTCCTACTACTAAGTGTAAATCGGAAGCACCGTATTCGGTCATTTCCTTCAGCAAATCGAGAATATCAGGCATTCTTCCGAGGTTTGCCCCAAACCGCGAATCGGGCGAATAGTAAACATTTGGTAGGAAATGATTCATTAGTTTTCCGATTTAACGACGACGTGCCAATGCCGATTCCCGCGCCCCATCGTGACCCACACTGAGCTCGATACCAAAACGATTATCGCCACCGCTAAAACCGCGCAAACCGGTGTAATATGCGCCATACCAACGACTGAAGCGTACCCCGCCAAACGGTAACAATCCCGACCAATCGTTCAATTGAGTGTTGTATCCATCGATCGTAATCTTACGGTCGATCCGGTCGCCGACGATTCCGATAAAAGGAGCAATCTCCCAACCGACGACTTTCCACTCGAACTCCCCAATTCCACTGAGATGATAAGCGGTAACTGTTTGTTTGTGATGGATAGTACCTGTTCCCAGCGATTGGTTTTCAGTGACCCGTTGCCGTTGGCCATCTGCCCGTGCGATGATATGTACCCGCAGCTTATCAGCAATCTTCAGGTTGCGATATTGCAATGTAGCGCCAAACCCAAGCCGGTGCGGCGTTGAAAATTCCGGGGTAACTTTTTTGATGTCCAGTTGGCCGAGCGTTACGATTGGTCCCGCATAGAGATTTTTATACAACGGCATCGCAATTTCTAATGCTGCAACGGATCGAGTGAGTTTGGCGCCATCCTGTTCCCATTTCATGGCATCTGCCCGAAGTTCAGTGCGAAACGGTAACCATTCCGAATCATCCGCGAATGCGATTGTCGCGAAAGTCAGAAGGGAAAGGGTGATTGCGATTTTCCGGAATATCCGAAGAATCATAACGACTCCCGGTAAGTACATATTTTTATCTCGAAAATTTCTATACTCATGGATAGATGAGACGAACGCGATACTGCTGCAACCCGGTCACATACGGAACAGTGAAAACAAGACTATCGGTTACTGCCAATTCCGACCAACCAGTTTCTAAAACTTGCTCGACTCGATAGCGAACATTCGGCATCGCTTCCCAACGAATTTGCATGTCCGAAGCGGCCCGCTCAATAGTGACATGGCTCGACCATTGCCAACTCGGCGATAATGCCAACCATTGCGGCTCATTGCGAATGCAAGCGATGGTGTCTGACGTAATGTTATACAGTTCTGAGCCGGGTCGCCACTCCCATGTAAGTGGTGCATCGTTAGAGCGAAGCGTGAGACTGCACAAGCTACCGGAACCGGAAATCACACCATTGCCCGTAAGCGTCCCAGCAACATTGATCACACCGTTTACCGTATCAATGTTGGAAAAGAACAATGCGCCCGGCGAACCGGAAAGCAGCGTACCGGGTTGCGTATACAGCCACTGAGCTTGCGATGTCGGTAGATGTACAACAACACCATACCCTCTGAGACCGGTCACCGAATCGATATCGATAACAACCCGCACTGTATCGTTAACACCAAATACTGTCGGTGTCGAAACCGGTGTCAAGCGTGGTTGTGCGCAAGCAATACTTAAAACAAACAGCGCAGCAACCAGCGAAAACAATCTCATTTCAATAATGTCACCGGTTGCACAACGACACCCGACGACGACATCGCCCGGACAAAATATCTCCCGGCGGCAAACCGGCTGCCGTTCCAAACAAACTGTTGATTACCTGCCGGAAGAATGCCCTGATGAATCAATTCGACTTCACGCCCTAACTCATCGATTACGGTCACCGTAACATTCACAGCGCTCTGCAACTGCAAGGTTACGGTAGTCACCGGATTGAAGGGATTCGGCGCGACAGTCATCGACATCGATTGTGGTATGGCAATCTCACTTCGCTCCGGAGTTGTTACTGCATGCAAGGGAATTTCTTCCAGTTCGCTATCGCGCAAAACGGCGTCGGTGAGCAACGGTGATGTTTGCGATGTGCGAACAACCGCTAAAACACCACTGCCAGTAACGCCGATTCCATTCGATAAACGAGTCGCCGCGAGCAATGTCCGGTTGCCATTACGATTGGTCAGCATTACGGTTGGTATACCGTCACCGTTGAGCATTGTCCCTTCACTCGTCGTTAAGGGCGTCGAGGAATCAAACGTAAGCTGCCAACCATGCAATGCACGAACATCAGTCACTCGAATCGTAGTAACCCATTCGTTGGTTGTTGCATCGAATTGGGAATCCATTGACAACTGTGGACGCACCGGTGATGGTTCCGAAGCGATTCTCGGTATAGTCGGACGTGGTGGGGAACCAACCGAACGCATTCTGCCGAACGCTTGTCCGAAGACCATTAAATCGTTCCCGTCGATTACAAAATCGCCATAGGTGGTTGGCCAAAGATCGCCACTACAAGGCAATTGCTGCATTCCAGTTGGACACCAGACCGGATACACGGTATCGCTGCCGCATTGTTCCAAATCGAATTGGGTTGCGCCGAACATTTGTCCAAACATGTTGGCGTCTTGTCCATTAACAGTGTTATTTATATTGAAATCGCAACGATCCCAAGCCCTGATGTAAATCTCAGTACGTGCGCTATCGACCAATTGCAGTTGAATCGGCCGCAACGCACTATCCCGCAACGAAATCGACTCAATGGAAACAGCCAATGATTCTGCCCCGCATGTGATTACACCGCCGCGAATCGGCAACATCAAAGTAAACAGCGAGCCATTGGATGTCGGGAACGGATTATTTCCTAACGCCGTTGCGCCAACAGTGACAAGATTCGTGGTCGTATCGGCAACATATTGAAACAACGCTTGCGCACTGGTCGGGACGGAGCCTGCCGCTACTAAATCCGGCGGATTCGGACTAGATAATGGTGAAAACGACATAGGCGGAATTTTCAATACAATATTGAAACCGTAAACACCGCGTGCCTCGGCGACACTAAAAGTTAACGGAACTACATTGTCGAATTGTGCAGCATTGAGATACACCGAATCGGGTGAAACAGAAACTTGCGCGACTTGAATTTCGGAACCGCCACCACCACTCCCTAATGTCGGGTTCACACCGGAGTGTGTCTCATCGCGATGAAATTGCGGCCAAGGGAACCGCTCGACGGGAATCGACGGCACGCCGCAAGAGTAGGCAAAAACTCGATTGCTCCAAGTCCCAAAAACAACATCGATTACAGAATCGTTATCTATATCGGAAAGCAACGCAGCTCCGCGGATTTGTCCGGGATTCGCTACGGGACGCAACGGCCAATTCGTTACGTGCGTGCCGTTGCCGGTCACAGCATAGAGCATCAAGTTCGTTGCTCCGACGACGATGTCCGCGAATCCGTCCCCGCTTACATCTCCCAACACCGGTGAGGCTTGCACTTGGGTACCCAGCAAAACGGGAAAACCGGTGACGATGTTACCGGTGCCGGTTAACAGCACGATTGCGCCGTTACGATCGACTGCGGCGACATTCAACGTATCCGAATTATTGACAAAACCAATCGCCGGCGATGCATCGAATTGCGCCGTTCCTTGATAGGTCCAATAAAGAGAACCGGTGTTGCGATAGGTTTTAATCACGTTGGCACGATTTCCTACGACAATTTCAAACCAACCGTCGCGATCCAAATCGCCAATTGCCGGGGATGCATCGATGGCTCCTCCGGTACTTACCGGGAACCCGTTGAGATTCGCCCCTCCTATAGTTAACGCATAGAGCGAACCGGAGTAATCGCCCACCACGATTTCTGGCAAACCGTCGCGATTCAAATCAGCAGCGGCGGCGGTGGCGCGTAATCCTTGTTGGCTAAGCTGGCGCGACCACAACGTGCTGCCGTTGCCATCCAAGCACCAGAGCTTCCCGCCAAACGATCCGATAACGACTTCGGATAGCGTATCAGCATCGACATTCACCAACAACGCTGATGAATTGACCGGGCCATCTTGCAGATCACGCGGCCAACCCGTTAGTGCTCTTCCGGTCATTGCATTATAGGCATAGACTCTGCCATTCGCCGCACCCAGTACAACATCCAGAGTATCATCGGTATTGATGTAACCAATTGCGGGTGAGGAAATTGAACCATCGGTACTAACAATCGTCGACCACAACGTCGTGCCATTGGTGTTGATACAATACAATGTGCCAGCTTGGTCAACCGCAATTACTTCTTTTGATGTTGGTGAAAAATTCACATCGGCAGCAGTAAGGGAGCTTGTGACAACCGAAGTTGTTGCCATTGGCCAACCAGTTTTCAAAACCGGCTGAGCAAACCCAGTCGAGAGCAAACAAAAAAGGATTAATAACGAATATTTCTTCATATTAATTTGCCCCGTTACTGTACTTGAATCCATACACCGCTGGTATCGATTTCCGTTTGATAGCGAATGCTGCCAAGGATTCGCACTGGTCCACTAATCCCCAAATTCTGATACTGCGTTGTTGCCACACCCTGTTGATTTGTCAACGAAGAGTCGGGTACCACGATTCCGTTCCCACTCAAGAGCTGGAAGCGAACAAATCGGTTATTGAGCGGCGATCCATCATAGGTTGCGATGGCGGTGATTGTCGAAGACTCATTCGTGAGAATTGTCGTTGGCGCGGCATTCATTTCCAATTGTAACCCTTGCGCAGGATTTCCTTGCACCAATACCGAAGATTCGCCGAATATCGTCGGATTGGTCGACCAAGCCGCCCGGATTTGAATGTAACTACCGCTTCGACCAGCCGTCAGAGTCGTTATCGCATTTCCCATTTGATTGGTAAGGCGAGGAGAAGCGATTGCCGCACCGGTCGAATCATTTGGCAACGAGAATTGAATCGTTGCACCACTCGCATTGTTGCCGAACCGGTCGGTAACGTTTGCTGTGATTTGACTGATGCTAAAAGGAGCGATAGTATCGGGATCGGCAACAACCGAGATGTTTGCCGGTTCGGCGGCGATGAATTGCACGGCGGATGTACCGCTGGCATTCCCGGAAGAAATTGTCAATCCCGCTCTTCCAACAGTGGTACCACTGACCAGTACCGCAGTCGCATCGCCGTTTAACGTGAATTGCATGGGATTCAAGAACGATCCTAAGTCGGTAGCAAATGCCACCAGTGAGTTGTCTTCCACTCGGTTGCCGTTTTCATCTACTACGGTTGCAGTGACATGCACCGTATCTCCACCCACTTCGACCGATGGCCGGAACGGAGCGGCAAAAACAAATTGTGCCTCTCCGGCACCGAACCTCACTGCTGGTTGATTACTCAACAATACATTGGCACCGGCTGGTTGAATCCGCACTTGCACCAACACGTTTCCAACACTGGTTGCCGTCATCGATGCGGAAGTACGACCGGATTGATCAGTTGCCGCGGTCGGCTGGTTAACGCGAACAGAAGCAGTTGTTGATGCAGTAACAAATACGTCGCCCGGCTGAACACTTGCAATAAAATTCCCGAGCACATCGCGCAACACGATCCCGACTGTAATTTGTTCGGAACCATTGGCAACCGCGAATGATGGGGTTGCATTCACTTGCGACAGGGCAGCAGAAACCCGCTGTCCCATCAATGAGAAGTTGTAGTAGTCGGCAGCACTGCCATTTCCTTCACAAGGTGCGGGACTTGAGGCATAAGCTTCAATCCGGGCGGCACGATTCCGAATTCCCGAGACATTATGATAGGAGGTAACAGTAAACGTCGGTGGTGTTTCGCCGCCTAAGAAAACGTAGGGTCGTCCATTGGTACCGGGTCCGGTTATGGAGATGCCATTCCCTTCGACCCAGTTGCCTTGATCATCCATCTGCAACGCATTCACAACCAAAGAGCATCCAGCGACAGGCGGATTTCCCAACGCATCACTCACATTTATCGAGAAGGAACGTTGCCCACCAAAGGAAACAGTATCTGCCCCGAGCGGAGTTACTGTGCAACCAATCGCGCCTGAGAAGATTACTTGTCCGGCAACCGAAATCGTGTCACCCAAACCATTTACTGTACGGGCTCGAACTGTCGCTCGTCCCGTTGCCGGGGTCGGTTGTGAAGTCAACAAGACAACACGGGCGCGCCCCAACGAATCGGTTTGCGCCGAACCATCGATGACGCCGCCATCGGTAGTGAAGTACACTGAAGTACCTATTGGAACCGGATTTGCGTAACGATCACCGACTACAACGCGAACGGTATCGGTAAGAACGCAGATTAATCCCGGTAGATTCGCACGATCAAAGGCAATTGTAAAATGTGTAAGGTCGGGCGGGCCGCCGTGAATCGCCACTGCGATTGCTTGCGAAGCGATATTCCGACCGATGACCCGCGCAATCACCCGAATGGTTCCGGCAACGGTATCCGCATTTACCGTCGTCATTACTCTGCCGTTGGCGTCGGTTTCGGCAGTTAAGGGTTCCAAGGATGCGGGAATTGAACCTTCATATTCAAACGAAACAGGCACACGAGATGAGGGCGGAACCGGTCGACCGTTGGCATCACGCACTTCAAATACAAGATTTGCCGTTTCGGGATCACCGGAACCACGAACACCGATTTGTGTCCGGTCGGCTGAGATGAATACGATATTTGCTGGAACACCGGCAGGTCGTTCGACACATACCACATTCGCATTGGTCATAATACCGTTACCATACCGCGCAGTAACGACAACCGTTTGTGGTTGTGATGGAGGCGTAAAGGTAACTGATGTTTGTCCACCATTATCGGTCGCAACCGTTCCGGCAATCGAACCACTCGACGCTTCGAGGTGGATAGTAGCCCCGCCAATCGGCACCCGTGATGTGGTTTCATGTAACCGGATCATAAATGTCGTTGCGATGGAATCGCCAATCGTTAGCGAATCCCGCGATGGGATTAGTTGTAAATCGACACCGCGCAACGGTAAGTACAAGGTGTCGGTCAATGCATCGAACTCATCGACCGGGTTGCTCGAAGGTAGAACTTTTTCAAGCGATGATTTTGACGTTACTGAGCGAACACTCTTTTTAACGGGACCGCGAACGGATAGCTCGCTGGTTGTCGTCACCGAAGTTGCTGTTATCACAATACGGGCAGTGCCGTCGAGTGCCAATGCTGGTGCGGTGTAGGTAACCTCAACCATACCGCTATCGTCAGTTACTCCACCCGCGTCGATTGTCCCAAGTGATGTACTGAAGGTAACAGGTGTAAGCACCGAAGGGGTATTTAAACCATTGAATACACGAGCGCGAATGGTGGTAGTCGATACGCCGTTAGCACGAAGGGAAAGTGAATCGGACGAACCAAAACAATTAGCGACCAACGGGAGATACTGGACATACTGATACGATGCAATCGTATTGTCGGGATAACGTAAAGCAATCGTATCGCCGCTGATACTGGTTGTCGCGGCATCGTAGCGATAACTCGCCATGCCGGTTGCATCGCTGAGAGTCGATTCACTCGTCCAACCGTGCGCTGCGGATAAGTGAACCAATCGATGCGGTAATGCTTGCAGTAATGTATTTCGTATTGCTACGGAAAAAGTATTCTGTGTCGATCCAACCACAACACGCTGCAGTGGAGTTGGGTACGGAAGGATGCTCACGCCATAGGCGGTAATGGTGACATTACGCCGCGTGACCTGCGCCGTTGTTCCTGAATTCAAATTGGCAACGATTTCGATTGATAGATCGGTTGGCGAAACTGGAGTGAGAAGTTGTAATGTTGCCATGCGATTTACAGGGGTCACCTCGTTTAATCCGAGCCAAATTCCCGCAGTTGCCGTAAAAGTAACCGTAGTACCACTTGTCGTATCAGCGGCAGATAAATACGCCGTTACCTGCACCGTATCGGAACCCGATGCATTCGTATAGGTAGGGGCTGCGACAAACGACAAAATACCGGTTGTTTGTTGTGCAACGTTGACGATTGCTGTACGCGACGAATAACTGGAGAGGTAAGCGTGTATCGTGTCAATCGTTGTTCGGTATGGCGAGAAATACATGGTTCGAGCATAACCGGCGCTATCGGTGTTCACCGAATCGTTTACAGAACCGTATTTTGCCGAGAAACGGATGAGCTGATTTGCAACGGCTTCGCCGTTTAGACGCAGCACCCGTGCAGTAAGCAAAGTAGTGTCGGAACCAGCGATAAGACTGGAACGGGCGACGGTTAGTTCGGCAAGAAACGGCAACCCTTGGTCTGCCGATTGTGGAGAAATACTCCCTTCCCGGTCACATGCTATCAAAGCGATGAGCGGGATAACAAACAGCAACCAGCGCCAAAAGTGACGATTTATGTTCGGGGTCATCGGTTAGCGACCTCCTGTGCACCAGTACTTTGCATTATCCACTCTTCCGATACAATTCGGAACCCATCCGAATCGCGTTGTAGAAATAACCGTTTCAAACCGTTGTCCTCTTTAACAGAACCATCATTCATTTCCCCATGATACCGCTGCCGGAAATGGACTACGACATAGGAACCGTGGACGATAATTGTCAGAGATGTGTATCCAACTTCAATTTTAGCGACACTTTGAAAAACCCGCCCCTTATGTTGCCTCAATTGTCGGAAGTTGCCATTATCGCCTGCATATTTCTCCGCATAACACGCCATGTAGCGTTCGATATCACGTTCGATCCATGAGGTTCGCCATCGTTCCAAAAATTGTTCTACTTCGGACTTCCAGTTCGGTATTGATTTTGGTTCCCTTTCACGGATATAAACCAGCGATTCGTAAGGTTTAACCAAGGATATCAACTGCCTTAAATTGGGTGTGAGCATTGCAACGCAGCCGCGAGTCGAAAACACTTCATTTAGCGTAGTTTTTGGTACGCCATGTAACCAGATACCCCCACCATTCCGATTTTCGACTCGATCTAATACATTGGGATAATCCAATGTCATCGCAATTCCACCATATTCGGAACCGAGCCCCTCTTTCATTTTGGTGATATAATAAACCCCTTCCGGGGTTTTTCGGTCGCCTTCTCGCTGTTTATCACCATGCTCGCCACCGGTTACCACTTCCGTCTCAAATAGAATTAGATTGTCTTTCAACACCCATAAGCGATCAGCAGATTTGTCAACTACAACAATCGCCACTCCCGGTGCAACTTTCAATAACTCCCGTGGTGGTAGCACAACGCCCAATTCCGTTTGCTTCGCTTTTATTGGTGGGGTCGTTGTCGCTTCCTTGTTTGCTTCAGTAGCGTTTTGTTTGGTCGGTTCGATGTTTTTTGTTTCATGCGCTGCTCTGACGGGAGTAATCGATGCTTCGGAACCATTTTTTGAAAACAATACAAAGACAATCGTAAGAACAAGCAGAGCTGCGAACGGGACAAGAATGTTTCGTAAAGGAAAGCCGGGCTTACTATAAGCTGTGACAGTTGTATTCTCGGAATCAGAAGGTTTCCAACGGGCTTCCATTTCCGAAATTCGCTCGACATCGGCAAACAGCTTGGCAGTATCGGGATCGAGTGCTAATGCTGCACTGCGAATTACTGCTGGCGGGCGGGGTTGCCAAGAACGCAAGCCAGTGGGAGTTGTCGAAAATGCAGGCGGTTGAGGGTTTTCCGGCAACCGTTCGGGAACCTTTTCATCACTACTGATCATTTCTAAAGAATGCGTTTGTTCCCATTCTGCAATTGAACCTTCGGGTATAGGCACAGGTACGGTTTCTTCAACTACCGATATCTCTTGTACTACGCTCTCAGGTATGGGTACGATAGTTTGTAACTCGATAACAGGTTCTGATTCAGGAGTTGTTTTAACATCATCCCGAGTCATCGGTTTGGCACTGGCAAAACGGTTGTACCAGATTGCAATAGATGGTTGCGTTGGTTGTGATTGCAACACAATCGCTTGAAATACTTCTCTCCCCTCTTCGTCTCGGTCGCTGGGCGTAGGATAAGAGCGGCGCAAATAACTTCCGACCAATGCGGCGATTCGGGGATGCAACCGTTGTAATGCCTGTGCATCCACCATCATTATCGCAACGCGAGCGGCGCTGATTTGTTGTACTCGAACATCGAAATACTCACGGTCAGATTCGCCGGGTAACAACCATTTGCGGACAAACACTTCAGCATGGGGAGTTAACAATTCTGAAACGGCATTCGTCAACATCGGTTTGGCAACATTCTCTGCGAAGGCTGCCGCATCGAATAGTCCTTTCAACATCCAAACCGCATCATTTTTTTCATCCACCGGAACGGTTAGCCACGGTCCGGTTTCGCTGATCGGATTACCAAATCCCCAAAACAGTTTCAAACCTGGGAGGGCTTGTATCCACTGTTCCCAGTCTGACGACCAGAATTTTGGTTCGGCAATAACAACCAACAACTGGTTTGCTTCGAGTAAAGCAGGTTTTATCTGCTCGGCAAGTGAGAAATCGGATATGCGAAAAATCGGGATCGCAAACGACTCTGCAATCGCTCCGACTCGATCTCCCACACTACCAATCAAAACAAACTTGCCAATCATTTCCACTCTTACTTCTCGCTCGAGAAATCTTCCCGAATAATCTTGATTCCACTTTGGTTCTTGCGCAACACAATGGTTTTTGTGCCAGTATCCTGCTTAATGTCTGAACGATATTTCTGTTGAAACGATACTTTCCATAACTCGCCTTCCCGCATCCATTTCACACTATCTGCAGATACTTGGATATCGCCTGAAGTTTCAAACAATCCCCGCTTCCGGGCTTCAAAGTTGCCATCTGTACGAATCTCATCGCTATAGGAGGCAAGGTAAGCGTCAATGTTCTCCTCACTCCAAGCTTTCAACCAAGCGGAGAAAAACGATGTTGCTTCCGCTTGGGGGAATAAATCGGTTGGCGGAACAACCGGTTTCGCCACCGACGTTACGGGTTGCTGGGCAACAACTGCTTTCTTCGTGGTGTCGATTTTTTGTGCGATCGTCGATGTGGTTGGTGCAACATTCACCGCTGTTTTCTTTACTGTATCTACCATCGTTTTTGCTGGAGCGAGCGATTGCTGCTTTGTAGCAGGTTGTTTCACGGTATCAATAACCGTTGGCTTAACAGCAGAAGTGGATGTGGCTTTCTGTTCGACCGCCTTTTTTGCGGTGTCAACGACTGCCGGTTTTGTAACAATCGATGCCGTGGTTGGCGCAATTTTTTTGGTGGTGTCCGCATCCGATTTCGATATTGACGGTGTTGTTACAACCGGAGAGGACGTCTTAGTCGTTACCTTAACTGTATCACGTGGTGGAGCCGATACTGTTTCAACCAGTTTGGGAACGGTTTTCGCGCTATCAGATTTTGGCACCAGAGGTTTGTTTGCTGCTACAACAGGTTGTTGTTGCGCTTGAGATTTCTGATTCGGCTCAACAGCTGTTTTCAAAGGGGTTGAAACCGGTTCAGGTTTTGCCGGAGTGGGTTTAGCTGTTTCCGCCTTTTCTACTTTTTCGATCGAAACCGATGGCGTTGGAGATACAACCATTGCTGGCTTTTCGGAACTCAACACAGCCTGTGTTCCTGCCACGGGGATTCCAAAATACGACGATGCATCGACTTGAAATGCCGCTGGAATTCGCTCGATATAGATTGGCGGTAATACCGGCTCCGGTAACACCGTCACCGTAAGAAAGATCGAAAGATCGGTACGGCGTTTCTCCATCTTCTTCTGGCGGAAGAGATTCCCAACCAATGGAATATCACCTAAGATTTTTACTTTGGTTGCTTCTTCAACCATACTTTCTTTCATGAGTCCACCGATAATCGCGGTTTCGGTTGACTTCATCATCAACCGGGAGACGGTTGTTCGCGTACTGATTACCGGTAATTCTTGTTTGTCGGGACCAATCTGAAAATCGGTTATCTCCTGCACTAACGGTTGTACTTCCATCATTAAGAGCGAGTCGGCAATTAACTGCGGCGTTACAATAAGGCGAACCGGGATCAAACGTTCAGTGTAAGTATACGATTCACTGATGCCGCCAACGCCTTGCGTTGCCTGTTTGGTAGCGATCCAATAGGTAACGCCTGCTTCCATCACGCTGCTCTGACGATCCTGCGCAACAATGCGCGGTTGCGAAACTAATTTTGAGTCGCCATTCTGTTGTAACGCATCAAGCACACTCTTGAATTGCATTCCTGATAGTGTACCAAACGTTAGATAACTGCTTGCAGTCGATGTGCTTGTAGCATCGCTTGCCGCTGCCGGCGGCGTACCCAATGACCATTCGGTTCGTTTCCCGGTTCCGCCTTCAGCAGCGAGAATATTCTCCCAATCGATTCCGAATTTGTCATCCTTCGATAGAATCGTTTCAACGAATCGAGCTTCGATAGCATATTGACGCGGCGGACGATCAATCACGCGCATGATTTGTTCGACCTTTGGGATGTACTGCGGCAAATCGCTAATCATGATGATTTCGCTTTTCGCTTCACCGCGGTCGCCCACTTTCGGTCCCCGTTGTGAAATCTCCTGTGTTTGTATCCACCCAAATGGCGCTAAATAGCGCGACGCCGCACTCGGTGTTAGTACAACAGCTCGACCTTTTTTCGAAAGAACTTTCGAGCTGTCGATCATCGCTTTCGCATCGGTCGCATCAACATAACGTAGCCGCAATACTACAGTTTCCAATTCGGCTGGATTGATTAGCGTATCCGGCCGGGTAATTATTACAGAGCCCTCATACCGCGCCGACATCCCGCGTGCCGAAAGAATCGCCGCTAACGCGCTACGAAGTGGCACATCATTGAAAGCTACCGAAACCGTTCCGAGGGAATCGCTATGGGTAACAATGCTAAAACCGTTTTGTTGTGCTAATAGTCGCAAAACATCCTGCATGGGCGTATCGCGCACCGACAGTGAAACCGGTGCATCCCACTCAACGGCGAAGACCGCCACCACGGAAATGAGTAGAAGTATCGTACCAATGGCAATTATTTGTTTCATTGTCGCGCTCCGGTTGCAGGTGCTGTCGCCGGCGCTGCAGGCGGTTTCGTCGAGACTTTCAGTCGTTGGGTGTTTCCCTGTCGTGAGATTGTCGCTCCGTCAGGTCGGATTTCGACTATCCGCCAACCATCAAGATCGTCGCCCACCCCAAGGATGTTTCCATTAAGAATTACTCTTTTGTCGTTCTTCACAATCGAAACAGCCGATAGATGGAACTGGCTCGTGTTTGGATTTTCGGCATCGGCAATGATTTCTGCGAAAAATGGATCGTGTTCCCACATCGTTTTGCCGGACAATATTGCCAACGCATTGGAGAGCGAATCCGCTCTTTGCATTCCAGTGGCTCTTGCCGTCGGTTTCGCAGTTGTCGGAGTCGGTTGCGCTTCCGGGGTTGTTGTTGCATTGGCTTGTTCCGGTGCCGATTTCGGCGGTTCCGGTGCACCAAAGAAATTATACGGATCCATTATCAGGAACACGATCACAAGGATCCCAATCATGATAAGTAACCGTTTTTCGGATTTTTTCAGTTTCTGCATCCGGTTTTAACCTTTTCGGAAATAGAGATACAGGTCAAGTAATACATAGACATTACTGCTGCCCGCTGCTGCTTTAAGTTTCATCTCCTGCAGCACAACACGGTAAGGTAGTTGCGGCAGCCTTTCGATAAAATGCGATACCCCGACGTATCGTCCTTCGAGCAAAATCGTCACAGGTACCCGTTCTAACAGGTAGCCTCCGACAATACCCGAGCTGCGGTGAGGAGTTTCTCCCGGTTGGAGCCATGGCTTCATCCGCACCGCTCGCAGACCATAGGAGCGGGCGAGGACTGTCAGTTCGGTGAAAATGCGGTTGGCAACTTTACTGTCAGGAAACTGCTGTCCCCACTCACCAATCGATTTATTTAGTTGTTCGATCTGTCGTCTTGTTCCAACTATCGCCACTTTCTCACGTTCGAGTTGAGTGATGCGCTCTTCCTGCTGCACCATCGATGAGAGGAGCTGTGTTTTTTTGGAAAGCGACGGTGCCCAAAAAGCAAACCACCAAACGATCACTAATGCCACTGTCAATGCGACAATGCCAATGATACCTAACAGTGGATTCACATCGGTACGACGGGAGAGCAACATTAGTTCCCCAATCCCAGTTCCAACCGGAACCGCGCATTTGCATTCCGGTTTGTTACCGGTGTTAGTTCTATCACTTTTACCGTTCCAAACAGTTTCGACTCTTCCAGTTTCAATACATATTGCAAGACTGTTGCTTCCGCATAAAGCGCATTATCGGAGATCGTACCATCGACGTACATCACCCGCTGCGAGCCGTGAAGCAACAAGGAATCGGCATTCGCGGCGTTGGGATCGGCAATTCTCTCCAGAGCAGCGGTTTGCCGCTCGTTTGCTGTTAACGGACGGTTCGGCTCAAGACTTGCCTTCACGACTTCTTGTAACCCGGTGCGAATCGCAGTTAATCGAACTGCAATAGGAGCGCTATTCGCAACGACTTTCACTAAATCCCCCGGCGAGATATGCTCGGGAAACAACATCGAAAAGTCGGCGTTACGGGTGGCGGCAACTTTCGTTAACTGACTTAATCTTTCAGTGAGCGAGGTATACTCTTAATGCACGGGTTCCAATGCCATCAATCGGTTGAAGAGTTGTTGTTGCTCGTGTTTGGTTTTGATTAACGCTACTTCGGCAATGATTTGAATAATCAACAGCAATAAAACAACCGCCCCTCCAAGAAT
>JAOTSC010000053.1 GCA_030247525.1 bacterium
TGTAATCCTGCTTCGAGAATCGCCAACTCCGCTTTCGCAGCGGCAGTTTCGAAATATGCCATACGGATCATTTGCGACATCGTGTTGATGTCTGCTGTCAGCTCCTGTTCGCGGGTGCGGGTTTTCTCATTACCGATGGCAGTTTTTCGCTTTGTTTGTCCGGGCAGCAGAATCTTTTGCATGATGCTCGCTTGCAACATCGTCATCGGGTCTTCATCCACCGCCAGCGTCTTACTGGGAACATTCATTAGCCCGACGCGAAACATCGGATTCATCCATCCCCGACTCATTTTTGCACGATATTGCTCTGCCTCGATCATCGCACTCATCGCGCGAAATTCTGGATGATTCGTTTTGGCATACTCGATGTATTCGTGCAGTCGTTGATTCGGTTCGACCGCGATTGCGTTGCTGACAATTGAAGGCAAGACGAGCAAGATTAGACAGAATAAATAGAGAAATCTCATAGTTCACCCCAAAGTGAGAATCGACCGAACAAATCGGTCACGAGTTAAATGAGGAGTGACAAGAATATCAGGAAAGTAACGGCAGAGTACGCCCATAAAGCGCACTGGAGGCCGTTTTACCAAAAGCAATTGGAGAGTAGGGAGCGCTTATCGGTAAGTATAAAGAGTTATCGAATACATCGGCAATCGGTAAGGTCAAAGTATAATCGTTTACATCGGGCAACGGCAACGAATTATCGGTTGTGAGATGTCCGATGTTCAACCGCTCGCTGGTATGTTGACATGTTTTTGTAAACGGTGAAGAATTTGAACCAGAATGTGTAGCATCATCATTTGTATTGGTGATTTCATTGGCACAACATGATGGTAATGGTTCCGGTTCTGGCTCGCAATTGGCGCAAGGAACTGTGACAGCTTGTTCCAGAAATTCATCGGTGTGACTGTGAGAGCATAAGCACGGAGCGATAACTCCCGTCGCGATCCATATTGCGACGACGATAACATGCAGTAGACTAAAAAGCGATGTTCGAAACTGGCTCACGAATGCTCACACTATTTCACGGTGATACGAGTTCAATGGAATGAAATTGTTTATGGTTTCTTTGACCGGAAGAACAGGATTGAACAATACACCATCATTCCGAGGAGAATCCCCCAACTGATGATCATAAAGAGTAGCCCCAAGGGAGTCATGATTCGTTTCCCTTCCCTGATGTAGGTTTGGAGGTCGCATAATCTCTACCGGCATAATAAATCGCAAGGATTAGGATTGCAATAAGCAACAATAACCATATTCTTGTCCAAATAGTCGTATGCCAAACCTTCGGATCGGCAATGGCACTCATCGTGATGATGGGTACGTTTTTCCACACCCATAACGAGAGCATCACCAATAAATACAATGGCTTGATGTATTTTATCACCGAGACAAATAAACGAGGTATCTTGATGTGACTACTACGATTGAGTTCTTCCCATCCTTCCTTGGCACCGAAAATCCAACTAAAAATCCAAACCATTACCAGTGCACTGACGACCGGAAGAAAAGTTCCTCCCCAGAAATTGAACTCATCAATAGTACCCAAGGCGATGGTTTGTATTAGAACAAAACCTACGAGTAATGTTAGCGCACCAATAATGATTGTCGCACGAACCCTTGAAATGTGCAGCTCATCCTGCATAAATGTAAGAATCGGTTGAATCAACGACACCGAAGAGGTAATGCCTGCCAGCGTTAACAAAAAGAACCACATAAACCCAAAAACTGAACCGAGCGGAAGTTGATTGAAAATGAGCGGCATCGTAACAAAGCCAAGATTAAAGGAACCGCTTTGCGCCACTTCTTTCGCACCGACCGCTCCCAAAAAAATAAATGTCGCTGGGATGATAATGGTTCCCGCTAAAATCACTTCGGCAAACTCATTCGTCGTTGCAGAAGAGAGAGCTGAGTGGGCGACATCGTCATCTTTCTTCAAGTAACTGGAATACGCGAGGATCGCACCCATTCCCACCGAGAGTGTAGAGAAGATTTGACCAGCCGCCGCCATCCAAACATCGACATTGAGCAATGCACTAAAGTCTGGATTCCACATGAAACCTAATCCATTGGCGACATTCTGATCCGGTAACGATGGATTCGGAGTACCCAGCGTCAATACTCGAACAAAGAGAAAACCTGCCAGCAAAAAGAGCAACGGCATACAGATTTTGTTGAGTCGTTCTATGCCTGAAACGATCCCACGTGAGACAATCCAGTAATTCACACCAAACGTTACAAAAAAGAAAATGTACAACCATGGTAAATCGGGAAGTTGCTTCGCAGGAGCTAATCCTTGGAATTCGGTCAGCAAGTCTTTCATATCAGCGGGATTGGTAATCGGACTGTAGTATCCCAGCAGGCTAAATGCAGAATAAGCTAAACACCAGGACTCGATAACGAGATAGAAAAAGTTTATAACCAATGGGACAAAGAGACCAAAAATGCCGAGATACTTTGCCCACCACTTTCGTGCGACAACATCGAATACCCCTGGCGCTGATCCGCGCCCATATTGACCGCCATACCTACCAAGCGTCCATTCGGCGAAGGCAATCGGAATGCCAAGAAAGAGGAAGGCAATAAAGTAGGGAATCATGAACGCGCCGCCGCCGTTCTGAACGACTTCCGAAGGGAAGCGGAGGAAATTGCCTAATCCGACAGCGCTGCCAGCAACTGCCAGAACGATTCCGATTTTACTGCCCCAGTTTTCACGTGGTTTGCTCATGTTTCGATTAACCGTAGTTGATTGAATTCAAAAGGAACGGTAGGATAGTACAACGGGAAGACAATTCATGCAAGAAATAAATCGCAACACATAAAAAAAAACAGACTTTCGTCTGCTTCTCAAATCTACCTAATACGATTACGCTTTAGCGGGTGTTTCTAAAAACATTGTTTCCGAAACTACTTGTTCGGTAAGTTGAAGTTTCCCTTGGATTGCGGCTCGGAGACTAACAGCACTGACTTCTAATTGATCGAGATCAGGTTCTTTGGTTGTGATGCGTTGCAGCCATAAGCCCGGTTGAATCAACATCGTAACGGCGCGAACATTCTTTTTACGATCACTCCATTTCAACACTTCGTAGCCTATCCCGGCAACAACCGGAATAAACGGAAGATGCATCAGTACCCGAACAATCGCGCTGGGATATACAAAACCGAAAAGCAACAACGTAGCATCCAACATGGTAAAGAAAATCATCGTGACCAGTCCCAGCACCAATAGAAAACTCGTGCCACACCGGGGATGAAAGCGGGTATGTGTTTTCATTATTACTGGTTGCACTGGATCACCCGCTTCGTAAGTCGCAATCCCCTTATGCTCTGCGCCATGATACTCGAAGACGCGGCGGATTTCCTTCGAGAGTGAAATCGCCCACATGTACGTTACAAGCAGAGTCATCTGCATTCCATTCGACACCAAGTGATAAAGAAACTGATTGCCATCGGCGCCAATTGTCCATTTCGCTACCGAGTACGGCAACCAAAGGAAGAGCGCCATCCCCGCTATCAGTCCGATTGGAAGCGATAACTTGGCCAAAATTTTCTCACCGAGCGAAGGTGGTTTATCGTCCATCGTTTCGCCGTAAGTTGCAATCTTTGCCGACCAATCCAGCGTTCCGATGCCAAGCTTAAGAGTCTCGAACAACATCCCGGCGCCACGTGCGATAGGTTTCTTAAAAAGTGGGTTTTTATGCGAAATCGGTGGGAAATCCTGCAACCGGCATACAATGCGACCATCGGCAGCCCGGACGGCGGTTGCAACATGATTGCTCCCGCGCATCATCACCCCTTCGATTACCGCTTGACCGCCAACAGCATTCGATTTGCGCACACCTAACCCGTCGCCTTGATCGGGAGCTACAGGGCACGACATTCCCGCTGATGTCCACTCCACTTCGTCTATGGGTGGATCCGTTACTTTATCGCTGGTTTCCTGAGCTGTGTTCTCGGAGACTTCTTCGATGGCGCGAAATAGTGCGATAAACGGCAAAAAGCACGCATGCCGAAGCAAACGTGCCAATACTGCTATTCTTTGAAAAATGCGAATGTTACTGACCGACTTTCCCATACTTCTTCATGAACTTATCGACACGGCCAGCCGTATCGACCAATTTGTTTTGTCCAGTGAAGAAAGGATGGCATGCGCTGCAAATATCAACCTTTAACTCACCATGGGTGTTGGTGCTCCGGGTCATAAACTCGTTGCCGCAGGCGCAGTGTACTTTCGACATCTGATAATTCGGATGTATTGTCGTTTTCATTTGATATCCCATATTTCCGCTGAGCGTTTGGTTGCTCGCTCAATCGCTCACATTACATGAACGTTCCGTTTCACAGGCTGAAATCGCCAGAACAATAAATCATGCTATCACTATAGTGACAGGCACTGGAGATAATAATAATACGTTAGTTTAGCCTGTGATACAAGTTACCGGGCTGAATCAGCCTTTTGCTTTGCTTCTAATAGCACTTTCGGAGTGATTTGAAGCGTGTCTCCAGTCGTTGGGCTACGTTCGGGAACAACGGTGGCACCGGTTTGTAGCAGTTGCTTCATCCGCATACTGGTCAATGTCTTAACCATTAAATAACCGACGATGATCACCGAAAGCGACACAAGAATCAGAATCCAGGGTCGCATAGAACTTTTGTTCGATTTCTTACCGGTATGGGTTAGCCGTTGCGAAGCCCGGGCGCGGGTTGCATACCATTCCTCAAACTCTGCTTTATCGTCGGGTTTCGGCGGTTGAGATTCCATTGGCATTATTCTTCCCCTTCGGCTTCATCTTTGGGAAAAGGCTCGTCACTTTGCCACCGTTCGTCATGAATCTGGTGGTCGAGGGCATCATGTAAAGCTTGTTCAATCGGGATGTTTGTCCAGCAGATCGCTTGAATTGCCGGCCAGAACCGATTCATCATACCAAATCCCATAAAGACGAATGGACTCCAAAACTCCGTGGGGAATGGCAGATGTTTGTGAGGAAATCCCGCTCGAAAACGAATCTCTCCATCCTCCCGATCCATCTCAAAATTGCCGAATGCCAAATCAAAATTGATTCGATTTAGCATTTCAATTACTCGCATCCTCCGCGACTTCGGGGTGCGAAAGGGGGTTACCGTTACCGCGATAAAGTTGTTCTCTCCGAGGAGAAAAAGTGTGCTATATTGCGCATTGTCGAGTTCCATCGCAACGCGAATTCCACGGTTAGCCTCAATGGTCTCATACTCCAAACCAGAACCGTCGAGGAACTGCTGCAGAGCTTCGAACAATGGGGAGGAGGTATTGGTTTGGTGTTTATTGTCCACGATACAAAATACGATGAAATCTGCCGGAGAAAAGAGAAGGGTGCTTTTGGCACCCTTCCTGCGATATTGAAACCTTTTAGTATCGTAATGAATAGTTTACGATTTGCCCATTGAGGAAAGGAAGTCGGAGTTGGTCTTTGCGCCACGCATCCGGTCGACAAGGAATCGCATAGCATCGGCTGGTGATAAATCGCCGAGCATGTTCCGCAGAATCCAGATCCGGTTCAGCTCCGTTTCGCTTAGTAAGAGCTCTTCGTGACGGGTACCTGACTTGTTCAAGTCGATGGCGGGGAAAATACGCAACTCTGCCATCCGGCGGTCGAGCACGATTTCGTTGTTACCCGTTCCTTTGAACTCTTCAAAAATTACTTCATCCATCCGGCTACCGGTGTCGATTAATGCGGTTGCAATAATCGTCAGCGAACCACCCTCTTCGATATTACGGGCAGCGCCGAAGAATTTCTTCGGTTCGTATAAAGCAGTAGCGTCCATACCACCAGACAATACACGTCCGGAGTGGGGAGCGACGGCGTTGTGCGCGCGTGCGAGTCGGGTAATCGAGTCGAGTAAAATCACTACGTCATGACCATACTCCACCAACCGTTTCGCCTTCTCAATCACCATGTTCGCGATTTGAATATGGCGCTCCGGCTTTTCGTCGAAGGTCGAGGAAATCACTTCACCACGAACAGTACGTTGCATATCGGTGACTTCTTCCGGACGTTCGTCGATGAGCAAAACGATCAGCAATACTTCCGGATGATTACGCGCGATTGAACTCGCAATCTTTTGCAGAATAATCGTTTTACCGGCACGAGGCGGTGATACGATCAGCGAACGTTGCCCTTTTCCTACCGGAGTAAACAAGTCGATTGAACGGCTGGTAATATCGCAACCCTCGAACTCTTGCTTTAAACGTTCGTTCGGATACACCGGAGTTAGATTGTCGAAGAGAATCTTGTTACGGGTCTCTTCCGGCGCTTCAAAATTGATCGCTTCTACCTTGAGCAAGGCGAAGAAGCGTTCGCTCTCTTTCGGAGGACGTATTTGACCGCTAACGATATGACCTTTGCGCAATCCGAATCGCTTGATTTGCGAGGGACTGACGTAGATATCGTCGGGACCGGGAAGGTAATTGGATGTAGGGCTGCGAAGGAATCCATAACCTTCCGGCAGAATTTCCAATACACCGTTCGCGAAAATCAAACCGTCTTTTTCCGTTTGCCGTTCAAGGATTTTAAAAATCAAATCCTGACGCGGCATACCGGAGTAGTCGTCGATCTTAAGACTTTTCGCGATGTCGTTCAACTCAGAAATCTTGAGCGATTTTAGTTCGGCGAGTTCCATGGGGTACTCTATACGAGGAAATAATGAAAGTAGAAAACGCCCGCCTCGAACGGACGACTTCATACAAAGATTGGCTGGGTTAACCTAAAACGACCATGAAGGTGAGTTCTCAGGACAGAAGCTTTTCGCTTTGGAATGTCGAATCAAAGTACAGCATCCTTCCCGAATAGTCAAGCGGTAACAATACAAAATCAAATTTCCTTTTGCAACTCTTTTCCCTCAGTTAAAAACTAATGTTAAAATCGTCAAAACAATTTACCTGTCTGAACGAAAGCTTCTGCTCAAGACTTGTTCCTATTTGTTACCCGAAATCACATCGAGCAAGGCTCCGAGCAAGTAATGAGATCCCGTGATAACCAGAGTATCTTGATCATAACACGCGTTATATGCTGAACTTAACGCGTCCTTTGGATTTGAATGTGCCGTTGCTTCCAATCCGTGTTTGGTGCAAAAATGCGCAATCTCGGTTCCGGATCGACCACGGCTACCCTCCAATGTCGTTGCATAAACGATTGGATTTAGTTGAGCTAGCTCACTTAAGTACCCGTCAATATCCTTTTCCGCGAGCAGGCTAAGTACAATTCGGTATCGACTCGGAGGGGCGAGTGGATACTTCTCAAGTAGTGTTTTGACCAGTGCCTTCGCTCCGGCGGGGTTATGGGCGGCATCCGATATCGTCAAGGGACTCGTACCATGCACTTGCATTCGGGAATCCCATGCAATGCTCTTCAGACCATCTACAATCGCTTCATCTTCGATTTTATAGCCGGCTTCTCGCAACCCCAGCAGGATGCAAAACACACCAGCAAGATTCTCCAACTGATGTTTGCCGAGCAGTGGTAAGTACAAAGGCGGCAAGTTTTGTAGCTCACTAATCGCCTCATCACTGATTGGATGAACCGTTACAAATTGCCCTGAGTGCACCGAAGAACCTGGTGCTATCACTTTTCGCTCGGTGACTTTTACTGTCTCACTCGCCAATCGTAACGATTTTGCCTTCCGCTCCTGCCAACGGGTCTTGAGGTATTTTTCCACCGGAGCTGTTTGCTTGGATGCCGTTGCAAAGCTCGTAGGTTTCCAAATGCCGGATTTATCTCTCGCGATTTCAATTCTTGTATTGCCAAGGATCTCGGTGTGGTCTAAATCGATGCGGGTAAGGTGTGCGACGACTGGATGCAGTACGTTCGTACAATCCCACGTTCCTCCGAGTCCGGTCTCAATTACGTTAAAATCGCATCGTAACTCCCGGAAAACTTGAAACGCCAAAGCTGTTGTAACTTCGAAAAAAGTTGCTTGTAACGAATCGGCGAGTGGACGGATCGAAACGAGTAGCGTTGCTACCAGATCCTCAGAAACAAGCACTCCATCGATCCGAATACGTTCGCGCCAATCGACCAAATGTGGAGAGGTATACAACCCAGTACGTAATCCGGGTACTTGTAGAATCGAAGAGACTATCGCGCAGGTCGAACCTTTGCCGTTAGTACCAGCAACATGTACAGCAGGAATCTGATCTTGGGGATTGCCAAAGAAGGCTAACAGTTTACGGGTTGTGTCGAGTGTGCGTGTCATCCCAAACCGATGGCGCTGAAACAACCAATTGAGGTTCTCTTGATAATCACTCATTGTACAAGCCTGACGGTAAAAAAGATTTGCTTAGCCGCTGCTTCCAACATCTCAATCGTAACAGTAACAATGTGTGGAAGCGGTTCACCCAAAAAGCGCTCGGCAATCTCCACGGTGTTTCCGCCAGTGTCGGTGAATGCAATAGTGAATTGAGGCTCGTTATCTTGACATAATGCATCCACTCGCAACTGTCGAACCGCTAACTCGGTTGCTACCACAGCTGCCGTTGCTTCTGCTGAATCGATGATTGTAATATCAGGTAACATCTCCGCTAATATCGGTTTTAATAATGGATAATGTGTGCACCCCAAGAGCAGTGTATCGCAATGCTTTGTGCGAATCATTGTGAGATAGTTTTCGATAGCTAAACGCACGATGGGCGACGTCAACTCCCCTTCTTCCACCAACGGTACGAGCAACGGCGCTGCTTGCGACACCACATCCATACTCGGTTGTATGCGTTGAATTGCTGTCTCGTAGGCTTTGCTAATAATCGTTCCACGAGTGGCAAGAACACCGATTCGCGTTTTAGCCAACGATACGGCTGCCGCTGCGCCCGGTTGAACAACGCCAAAAATGGGTACTGGAAGCGCTTCTCGAAGCTTGGGTAGTGCGAAGGCACTGGCAGTGTTGCAAGCGACTACAATCGCTTTAACTGGTTGTAGCGCTAACCATGCGCCGATTTGTAATGCGAACCCCTCGACAGTTGTAGCTGATTTCGAGCCGTAGGGAACTCGCGCAGTATCGCCGAGATAGATGTAACTCTCGTCGGGCAGCTTTCGCCGCAGTGCCGCCAACACCGTGAGTCCGCCTACTCCACTGTCGAAGACACCAATTGGTAAGGATGTGCAATTTTTATAATACACTCGAACATCTCACAGTTGCACATAATTCTCGCGAGGAATGTAACGTAGGTTCATTTATAGCACAACCAAAGCGAAATGGTTTTTCGATTTCATTGAACACGTTGAGAGACTGCTCCGCAAAATCTTGATCGGATTTGCGTTGGGTGCAATCAGAAAACAATACGGGGCGTATCGCTACGCCCCATATATATCTACGAGAGATTGTAGTTACTGATAAAACTGATTGCGACGAAAAGACTACTTGGCTTTCCCGTGAGCAACTTTCGCCCAAGCTTCGTCCAACTTAAACTCTTTGTAAGTCGGGCTCTTTTCGTTATGGCATTTGACACAACCTTCTTTCGGCTTCTCTACCATACCGGCGGCTACCGATGCGGCATGATCTTTCATCACTTTCATTGGGCTGTAGTCGGATCCAGCGCCATGGCAGCTTTCACAACTCACCCCTTCATCTTTGAGAGTCATGTTCGTCACGTGGCAGCTCAAGCATTCCTTATCATCTTGCGCTGAACCGGTACGATTTAGCTTCTTCATGACTTCTGCTGATTTCTCATTGGCTAAAAGCGAATATGCTTTTGCATGACCGGTTTCCATCCACGATTCGTAGATTTTACCTTTGGCTTCGCCTTTATGGCACATCGCACATTTTTTTAGTCCAATCATCGTCGGAGCGGCTTTTGCCGCTTCTTCGGCAAAAGAAACAGTGGTTACGAATAAAAACATGGCAGCAAATGCGGCTGCGTAAACGGACTTTCTCATGGTTTCCCCTTTAACTGTTGTTAATCCAACGTCTCAAAATAGTACGTTGTTCGAATAAAATGAAATAGAACAAATCCTATCGAAGTATGGGAACTTATTGGTTCCAAATATGACCGTCTCCACCGTGACAAATGATGCAAGTATGGGAGTTAGGAAAATACCCAACTGCCTCGACTACTTCAGCGCGATTATCGCCATCGATGTGTCCCGGACTGTCCCATCGCGTAGGTACAACATGGCAACCGGAACAAGGAATCGGACCCTGGGGTGGATTTATCTGCGTTAAATGTAGTTGGTGACGTCCAACCCCACGTGAAGTAACGTCCAAACTACCGGATAAATCGCGCGGTGGTGCCCAATTCGCTTCGATCGAAGGGTTGCCGCTCATAGTACCATGACAGAAATTACAGTTCATTACGGTAACATTGCCAGCACCATCGTTATGACACTTTCCACAACTCATCGCGGCATTTCCATTACCGTCTAACCGTTCGCCATGGCATGCAAAACACTTGTCATATGGATAATTATTCGTACGTAAATAATTGTCGTGTGCACTTACGGCGGGATCGACGAACGGATGTGGATTCGTGTCGGCTGTCGTGTAGCTCGAGTCGACTTCTACACCGCAGCCTGTTGCAATGATCAAACAGAGACAGGCGAATCCGGTAACCACAAAAATCTTCTTCATCGTCGTCTCCTCTACTTATGACACCGGACACATGCCGGTTCGGTCTTACCCTGATCATGGCAGGCGAGGCAGCTCTCCATCGCCATTCGCGCTTCTTCCACGTGCTCGCCGCCATTGTTGCGGTTCGCCCAAAGCGTTCCCATCGCATGACGTACCGGGATTTCCCGGCGATGGCAATCGGTGCACTTCGCTTTTGTTTCGTGGCAGCTTAAGCACCGTCCGCCAAATGCCGCGTCTACAGCATGATTGAATCGAAATCCCACCGGATGTGGTGAATTTGTGAGTTTTGATCCGTTATGGCATTCGTCGCAGCTTTTCGGCTCGTGGCACACATTACATTCGGTGACTTTCATCGCCGCTTCGGTTCCATGCATCTGTTTCCAGTCGAACGATAAGTGTGATGCTGGTTTGCCGAAACCGCTTGGTATCCCCGCAGAAGTATGGCACTTCGCGCATTCATTTTTCTCTTGTACGTCGTGGCACTCGATACACTGAGCATGTCCCGGATTCATTCGAACACCGGGTTTGACTTCGACGGCTTTGCCGTGGCAGTCGGTACACTTCATCCCATTGTCTTCGACATGCAGTTTGTGCGTAAACTTTGTTGCGATGTACATATCGCTCGCGCTTTGCGCAGTAACAATGTAACCTGTTACCAGTAGTGTAATGATTGCAAGAATCAGATAGGCTGATAGCTTTTTCATTTGCCACCTCCGGTGGTGAACCGGAACTCGACGTTTGCTAAAGCGCGCTTATCGCTTGTGAGTTGCGGGGTCTTGTAATACTGATACTCAGCGCCGACAGTCATCCATTGCCATCGTTTCGGAGTGTAACGAGCGCCGGCGTTTGCAGTTACAATAGTTCCATCAGTGAGAGCTACTTCATCCCAACTGTATTCGGAAATCGAAGTGTTCATGTACGTTTGAACCATTGTGCCGAAGTTATAACGCAAGGCTGCCCATGGTCCCGCGGATTGGGATAAATCGCCATCTGATGCGCGATAACCGATTTGTCCGTATTCGGTCGTAATGACCGGACCTCCGCGCCAACTGGATGCGGATTCCGAGGCGATACCTGTACCTTCAATACCAATACCAAACTTTCCGGGAATTAAGAAATAGTTCAACTCGCCGCGCGCACGAAAACTGCTTTCCAACTCAAAATCTTGGAACCAAGAGTCAGCGGCAACCTCTGGATTGATCACACCAAGTTCCACCAAGAAACTGGAACGGGAATTATAATGTCGCTCGCGCCAATTTGCCATCCTCAGTAGTCCCGAACTGGGATTCAGTTGCACCGTTACGATATCGCTCCAATTTTTATTGTAGCGGGTGTACAACTGCACGCCAACTAAATTCCGGAATTCGTTGCCATCGCGTTTCTGATTGACGTAGGTAAGCCGCAATTGGCTGTTTTCGTGTTTCCAGAGTGGCTTCAATTGCCGAAATCGAAGCTCGGCGCCAAGGAATGGGGAGGAACCTCTCGCCATTTCAAACCGCCGGTTATCGGGGCCATTGTTGCCACCCAACACTGCCCAACCGAACCAGGGGGTTGCTTGATGTGATACTTCAAGACCATCAAGCAATCCAAAGGCTACACCGCGATATGCGTAGAATCGACCTAAGTTGATTTCTAACGGAGAGCCCCATTCACAGTAGGTGAGATATGCAGAATAGAGTCGCATATCGCCCGACTCGGCAAATTTGTCTTGATTGTCTCCGCGATACTGAAAATGTGATTTGAATTGAATGCCCATCGGCAAACCTTTCAAAGTGCTGCTTACACCCGATGTCAACCACAAGTGGTCTTCAGTTTTGTCTCCACTCAAAGGAACCTGATAACCATAACCTTCTGCGTAAACTGTGCCGTACGCAGTTGGCTTTGCAAAGCTCGGAAGAGAGATAACTGTCAACATCAAACTTGCGGTAATGAGAATTAATACTTTTCGATTCATTCGCATGTTCCTCTCAAATCGATTTCAAAAATGTAACACGAAAGCTTTTCCTGACAAAGCGAAAAGCAATCGGAAGGAAACTTTGCGAGACTACTTCTCTTTCTCGTTTTGAAGTGTCACGTTTTGTTCTGGTGCAGAATGCTCCTCTTGTTGTGGAACCGGATCGCCGGCTTTCACAAAACTCGGATCGTCACGCTTGGCATCGGCGGCTTTGCCGTGGTGGTGTTCCCACTCTTCTTGTGACATTCTGCCCGTGATAAATGTCAAAGCTAACGGATACTGCTTGGGGTGGAAAATGACAAAGAAGAAGTGCCAAATAATAATTGCTCCGACCGCCAGCAAGGCTTCGTAGTAATGGACAACACTGGCAACCCGCACAACCCAACCCGGTGTCCAGGCGGTTGCGATAACCGGGAACCAAAGCACCATACCGGTGATACCCATGACAATCGTACCCCAGACCAATGCCCAATACTCGGCTTTTTGGGTGTAATCGTAGGTTTCAAATCGAGGTGGGTCTTTCCGAAGTTTTAAATGATACATCAGGTTATGGATCGCACTTGTAACATCGAATAGCTTCGGAGCATAGTTACGAAGTTTATCCCTGCCACGCTGTGTAGAAAACAGCCAGAAAGTGTGCCAGAGTGTCCCGATAATCAAGAAGATTGCAAGAATTCGGTGCAGAAACGCCCGAATCTCCTCATTCATCCCGAAAAACACCAGTCCTTGAACCCACCATGAATCTTGATGCCGCAGCGCCAATCCCGTGATAGCCAACCCAATAAACGTAACCATCAAAACCACGTGTTGCATGATTTCGGAGCGATCCATCCGCACAATGTACTTCTCGCTAAGATGCTTCTTGCGGTGCTCCCGAAGATGGAAAAGGTAGACGATTAGATTGTGAAGCAGCATTCCACCCAACGTGCCGATAATCAACACGATGTAGATGATGCGAGCATAATCGTGATAACCCCATTTCTTACCAAAGCTCTCATGGGTATAGCTTTGCGCAAACTCGGTGTTGGAGTTTGGATGACACTTACCGCACGTTTGTACTAAGTTGTTCGCATGGGTGGTCGAACGGGGATCGAAGTGGCTGCGAATCGCGTGGGTAGTATGGCAATCGTTGCAGTTCGCCACGATCTGTGAACGGCCAAGCGCCCAACCGTGATAGCTGTCGTTATAACTTCTAACAACTCCTTGCCAAATCCCAAATCGTTCGGTTAATGCCGTATTTTCATGGCATTTTCCGCAATCTTTTGCCACATTCGTCGGGTAAGTACGTGATTCCGGATTCGTCCGGGCGAGTATCATGTGAGATTCATGGCAGTCATTACAAGCCGGTGTATCCTGAATTCCGCGTCGGTTGGCTGCGCCGTGGATTGAAGTGAGATAATCGGTTGCCGCTTGGTCGTGGCATTTACCGCATGTGTTTGGTAAATTCAAACGGTTTGTAATGCTTTGTGGATCACCAGCCGACTGAATGCCGTGGGTGCCATGGCAGTCACTGCAAATTGCACCACGGACCTTGGTCGAGTCTTTCATCCATTCCTGCCACTTATCAGCATGAATCGACTTCATGTAATTTGTTTTGGTCATCGGCATCCGAACATAATCGGTCGTTGTTACGACTGAGTCGCCATGACAGTGCCCACAGGTTGATGGTTGGTTCCGAGGATTCGCCATACTACGGGGGTCACTAACCCGCCGAACACCGTGTCCCCTATCGTGGCAGTCGCCGCAGTTTGCAGCGACGCCCAACCCGGTGGGATCGTCTTTAAAGTGCATGCTGCCGCGATATTCTGCTAATGGTTTTTGATGGCAATCGCCGCAATGGAATGCCGCTTCGCCCGGCTTCAAATGTACTGAGTGGCAACTTGCGCAGGTCATTTCGCCGCTAAGCAACTCACCTTGATGAATCGAACCGGAAAATTCATCCATCGTCTTATGATGGCAGGTCATACAATTCTTGAATGCGTCGTTCGATTTCTTCGGATCAGCTACAGCATGAGGTTCGTGGCAACTGGAGCAGGATACTTTGTTGATGACTGTATCTGCTACCGATTTATGAATGCCATGAATCCCATGCGGTCCATTCTTCAATTGGTCCAATGCACCGGCATGACAGTTTTGGCAAGTCTTCGTTATTGCGACCGGATCGACCAGTTTGATCTCTCCGTGTGCCGGGTGGCAGGTCGCGCAAGCATCCTTCTTTCCCAACTGCGGGAAGCGTTTCGCATGGATACTGCTATTGTAACGCTTCGTTTCCTCGGTATGGCATTTCATGCACGATGCGCCGACAACACCAGAAGCACTACTTCCGATGCGGTGAGCATCACCGGTTGGACTATGGCAGTCGAAACACTTGGCAGCGACAAACGGAGAAGTTCCACCACCGCTTCCGTGCATGCTCTTTTGCCACGACTGGGTTATCCCGCTATGACACGCGTCACAATTCACTTTTGGGGTCGCTTTCCAGTGCGGAGTCTCGTCGTAGTTTCCCTTGCCGTGACAGTCGGTACAGGACAGTGAACCATGAACACTTTTCGTAAAGCCATCGTGGACACCGATTTTTTGACCTGCCGAGTTCTTTAAATCAGGGTCCTGATGACACATGATACAGTTCGAATTGTCAGACCAATCAGTGTCAGCAGAATAAACAGAGCTGAATCCACTTAACGTGAAAAACATCACGACGAAAGCATGTTGGAGGAAACGTGCGGTTAACATAGCAAGACTCAACGTTTGTTGAACAAGAAAACTTGTCCGGGGAATTTTGATACAGGTGGATGAACACCTTTGTTGTTTTGAGCGGGGAGGAGATGACTTCCCTGCAACGAGTGAATAAATGACCGGGTTAGTAGAACAAAACTACTTAGCAAAAGTTCCAATGACGATGAACGCTAAAAGAGCCAATCCAATTGCTAATGAGACAAAGCCAAACGAGTAGAGCAAAGTCTTTGCGAAAATGCTGACCGGCTTCACTTTCACTTGCTCTAATTCGCCGGATGCCTTCATGTCTTCATACCAGAGCTTTCGTTCCTCGATAAGGAATTGTTCGCTGACTGATCCGGTGAAGATGACTTCATCCATCGGGAAGTTTTCGGTACGAAGATGTTCGTTAAAGAAGTGAATGGTGAAAATAAAACCGGTGGCAAGCAATGCTTCTTCGCTGTGAATGATCATCGCTGCATTCAGTGCCCAACCTGGAAGTAGTTTCGTAAAGAAAGTCGGAAACCACAACGTCAAACCGGATGCCCCGATAACGGCAACACCCCAGAACACCGCCATGTAGTCAAACTTCTCCCAATAGGTGTAGCGGCTGAATTCCGGCTTCTTTGCGATATGCAAGAAGTAGCCGATGTGCTGGAAGAAATCTTTCGCATCTTTCGGCTGGGGAATTAGTGAGTCCTTACCCCACAACATCGATTTAATCGTCAACTTCTTCTGTGCAAGTTTGTAGGCAAGACTTCCGAGATGTAATGCGAAATAGCCAAATGTCATCACCGCTGCAATTCGGTGAAGAATCGCCATCGTATGCAAATCAAGTAAGTTCGTGGCGACCCAATAGGCAATTTCGGTATGGCTGTACTTCAGTGGTAGACCGGTTGTAGCCAGTGTCAGGAAGCTGACAATAACGATGGCATGAACAATCCGGTCATAGGTATTAAATCGTTTGTAACGCCATTCGCTCTTGTGCTTCTTCGGTTTACCAAAGCGAATCCGGTCGATTACCGTTCGCATAATCCAGAAGAGGGTATGTAATCCAAACACCGTAAGTGTTATCCGCAGCAGCCAAACCATCGAGATATGAAGGAAGTCTAACAACGGATGCTCTGCTGGTGCCATCGGGTCGTAATGCTGTAACTGCGCGACAAAATTTACATTCGCGTCTTTATGGCAGCGTGCACAGGTTTGAATGATATGCTGTTTTGAGATCGACGATTGGGGATCATTCGAGGGCAAAATCAAATGATTGTCATGACATGATACACAAGTCGCAAACTTCTCACCTTGATATCCTAACGCATACATCTTCCCGTGATAAGTATTCAGATACCCTTGCACCACATTCGGATTGATCTGGAATCGCATCGTAACATTACGGTTCGCATGGCAACTGCTGCAAAGCGATAGAATCGTTTGACCGTTAAATTTGCTGCTGATGCGCTCGATATTTTTATCGCCGTGGCATGTTACACAGGTAGGCGCTTCGGCATGCCCTTTCCGGAACGCAATGCCGTGAGCGCTCTGCTCATATTTCTTGTTCTCTTCAACGTGGCAGTTTTTACACTCGCGGGTTTCTTGCACAGCAGCGACATGTTTCTCGTCCGTCATTTTCCAGTGATAAATATGGCATTGGGTGCAGTTCGCATCCTTCCCCATTTTCGTCTGGATCATGATCTTGCCGTGGGCAAGATTTTCTTTCTGATGGCGGTCATCAGAGTGGCAAGCGTTACAGGTGCCGGGGATTGTCGCTTTTACGATACCATCGACGGAGCGTTTCATTTCCGTATCGTGACCGGTATGGCAACCGGCACAGGTCATGAGCTTCGGATCGACATTCGACTTTCGGTGGATCGATGCTTCGTGGCCGGTATGGCATTTATCGCAGGTACGATCCATCTTGTCGATATGAACCGGTGAACGAGCATCCTTGACTGAAAAAATTTCATGGAACGAGTGGCAATCGATACAGATCGGTGCTTTCGTGTTTCCATTTTGAACGGCGTGGTAGTGTTTCGAGGAAGTGTAGTCTTTCGATTGCTGTTGATGGCACGATAGACAACGATCTACGGTCTTCTTCCGCCAATCGGCGGGTAGCATTTTACCCCGTTCCGATTTATCATGGGCATCGTGGCAACTCGTGCAAGAGAGTTTATTCTCACCCTTGACTTTCGAGTGAATCGAACTCTCAAATTTCTTTACTTCGGGATTATGGCAAACACCACATACCATTTTCGTGTCGGCATTCTTTGACATTTCGTGGGTGCCGTGGCATTGGGTACAACTCGGAATGGTGGAAAAGCCACGCGCCTTTAGGTGTTCACTGAAGCCGGTCATAAACTTGCTTACAGCGTCGCTATGGCATTCGTTGCAGTTGACCGGAGGGTAGTTCTTCCAATGGGGAGTATCGTCGAAGTTTCCGCTGCTGTGGCAATCGATGCAGGCAAAATCCTTGTGAACGCTCTTAGCGAAGCCCTCGCCCGAAACCGTGAGTTTCTTGCCTCCGGCATTCTTTAAGTCGGGATCGGCATGACACATCAAGCAGTCGGTATTCTCTGGACCTTTCGTTTTCACTGCATCTACAGCAATTGCTCTGCTTGCTATCGATGAGAGCAAGAGAACAAAAACAGTTAGCAGACCGGTTGTGAATCGGTTCATCGGGCAAGCTCTTCTGGGTATCGGTTACGGAGAAATTGGTTGGATGGCTCAATATAATCTCCGTTGGAAAGAAAAGCAACGGATAAGACTAAGGCAATGCTTGATTTATCGATGTATTCTCACTGTTTTCCCAACAACTCAAGCGAACTATTACAATAAGGCGAAAATGAAAGTTAGACTTGGCGAACACACCTGATAGCAGGTAAAAATCAAAGGAGAGAAAAGGCGGACCCTCACGAGTCCGCCTCTTCCATACAACAAGGTACGATTAACGCATCAGTACCAACTTCTTTTCAGTCGAGAACCGGTTGCTCGTGAGTTTCACGATGTACATTCCGGTCGCCATCCGTGAAGCATCCCACGAAATCAATTTCGGCGAAATACCAAGTGCACCGCTGTACAGTTCGGTTACCAGTTTGCCTTCGAGGTTATAAACTGCAACCTTGGCGGAACCGGCTTCGCGAAGTTGTACTTTAATCGTCGCCATCGAGTTGAACGGATTCGGATACGCTTCGACCAAACCGAATCCCTTGGGAATCGTCACGGTGGAAGCCGTGTTGTTCACTGTGATAATGCGAAGCAAACGACGTTCGCCGGACAGACTCACATCCGACAACCGGTAGTTGTAAACCGCACCTGGAATCAAACCACGGGTATCACGATACATATAGTTTAACGGGGTGCTGCTGCTGCCATTACGTGAAAGACTCGAAACGGTTACCGAAGTAATCGTGCTCTCATCCCCTTCGATCCAACGGTCGATTGCGAAGTAATCGTTTTCGGTTTCCGATTCCGTCCGCCACCGCAGTTCAATCCCACTCTCTGTCGCATTACCGGTAAAGCTGGTCAATTCAACGGGCAACAATCCATCATTTCCTAATGCCCACATTGAGAAGTGGTTCAATCCAGATACGGTAACCGAATAATAAGTACCATTGTCGACTGCTATATAGGTTCCCGGTAAGGTAGTCCAGCTGTTACCGTTATCGACAGAATAGCTGACAATTACGTTTGCTAAATCGAAGCCACCCGGTAACTCAGCAGCGGTGAAGTTAAAGGTTAACTCGGCATCTACAAAGTTTTCTGTGGTCGGAGTGATGGTCCAGAAGCGACTAATTGGATCCGAAATGGGCATAACCGGCGGATACGCGGCAGTATAACTGACCGCTACCGAACTGGGGTTTGTAAATGCGCCGCTTTGTGCCGGAAAAGTGATTCCAACGCTTGGTTGGTCAGCCGTTCCTACGTCGTTCGGTAAGGTTGGTGTCCATGCAGTTTGATTGCTTGGATTAGGATTGGTAGCGAATCCACCGCCGGGATAATGAGAGTTACGCAACTCTTCAATCCAAGTTGTATTGTCGCCACCATTCGGTTGTCCAGCAGTATGCGAAGTAGTGGAGTTGGAATAGCGAACCCAGTTCGATTGAGTGGTCAACATACTGGAAGACGAGCTTCCGGCAATGTATCGAACACCCTGATTGCTGCTTCCACCGGGTCGAACGTTCGAGTTAGTAAACGTCGATCCGCCATCCCATTCGTGAACGGTGAGACCAGAAGAGTTCTTGAGTACAGGATTGTCCGCGTCAGTTCCGTTAGTAAACTCGATCCAAGATGTTGAACTACCTAATATTTGATTCGCAGTTAGATTGGAATTGTTGTGAGGTAGGATGATTAGAAAGTCATCGGTTGGATCAGTGTCAACTGCCGTAAGGATTGGCGTTTGTGCGTTAGAACGATAAATCACGATTATCGTTCCTGTTGGTATGCTTTGCCACATCGCGCCGGAAAACACTATCTGTCCTTTAGTGCCACCAGCTTCGTCTTCAATTCTCCAGTTTTGCATGTTTAGCGTCGTTCCAAATTGTGGTGTGGCTAATATCTCGACAAATTCAGAACCTGGTGAGCCTAAACCTTGAATCCATTCATTGATTATTGCGTCGTAGAATACTGCGTCTCGTTCAGCAAATGCAACTGATGCGAAGATTGCAAGTATTCCAAATACGAAAGCGATTCGCATTGATTTCATCGATTACTCCTTTAGACTACTGACGACCCAAGAGCTCGCGCAAAAACGCGGTTGACTTGAGATGATTGATAAAAACACTACAAAATACCACTTGAGATGTTTGGGAACAATGAAGATGCTTTCGTGTATTCGTAGAAAATATCTAAGCACACATTATGCCTTATATGTGTTTGTATATTATACAGATAGGTTATGTAGTTTCTGCTGTGATAAAAATCACTTATTTGCTCGCGGAGGGAGTAACAAAATCAAATCGAGTTATGCAAAAACGCTTATAAAAACCATAAAAAAAAACGGGCCG